>JAEDGL010000162.1 GCA_016297535.1 Clostridia bacterium
TCAAGCGAGCTTGTCTATAATATCACCATTGATACCTCTTGTCAACACCTTTTTTTCGTTTTTTTGAAACTTTTTTTGGTTTGCCAAAAACCGTTGTATCATCAGGGTTTGAGCTGCGCATACTGGTTTTATCAATTCACAGGAGGGCAAAATGCAGCCAACGTTTTCCAAAAACATCCGCAGCAATATGGCCTTTTTGGAGGAGGCTTTGCACCTGAAGGACAACAGCGATCTGGTCAAGCGCGAGTTTTCCTCCATGGGGCTTGATTGCGTGCTGTATTTTGTGGACGGGCTGACCGGCTCAACGGGGGCGGCGGATTATCTGCTGCGTCCGCTGATGAGCTGCCGGGAGCCCTACCGCGGGATGGACGCGCTGCAAACGGCGATGCGCAGCCTGATTGTATCGCCGGAGGTAAAGGCGGAGCCACAGCCATCCAGCGCCATCGACGATCTGATGCACGGGCAATGCCTGATTTTGATGGACGGCGTAAACCAGGCCATCATTGTGGATGCGCGGCAGTATGTCAAGCGCAGCGTATCCACCCCGCAGACGGAGACGGTGGTCATCGGCCCGCACGAGGCCTTTACCGAGCCATTGCGCGACAACCTGACGCTTTTGCACCGCGTTTTGCCAACGGAGCAACTGATTTGCAAAATGCTGTCGGTAGGCCGTCAGGTGCACACGCAGCTTTCGCTGTGCTATCTGCACGGCGTGTGCCCGCAGGAAACGGTGGATGAAATTCTGTCCCGGATCAACGCCTGCGCCATTGATGATGTGCAGGGCTCCGGCATGCTTGCCCAGCTGTTGGAGGATGATCCCTTTGCGCCGCTTCCGCAGCTTGTATCCACCGAGCGGCCGGACCGCGCGGCAAGCTTTCTGCTGGAGGGGCAGGCCGTTTTGCTGATGGACGGAAGCCCCCGGGCACTGGCCATGCCGGTAAGCCTGTGGCATTTGTTTCATGCGCCGGATGACAGCTACATGCGCTGGCAGTACGGCACCTTTATGCGCTTTATCCGCATGATCGGGGCGGTTGTGGCGCTACTGCTGCCTGCGGTGTTTGTAAGCATTGTCATGTATCACCCCATTGCGCTGCCCATGAGCCTGCTGACCAACATCATCCAGAGCCGGTCGGTCATTTCCATCAGCCTGTTTACCGAGGCGCTGCTCATGCTTACGGTGTTTGATCTGATCAATGAGGCCGGCACGCGCATTCCCGGGCTGCTGGGCAGCTCCTTCGGGCTGGTCAGCGCGCTCATCCTTGGCACGGCCGCGGTGGATGCGGGCATGGTAAGCCCGCTTCTGCTGATTGTGGTGGCCATGAGCGGCCTTGGCAGCTATGCCCTGCCGGATTACTCGCTGAGCTTTGCTTTTCGCATGGGGCAGATGCTTTTGCTGATCGCGGGCGGGCTGATGGGTTTGCCCGGGGTTTGCCTGGTGAGCGTTGCCATTGTGATGCGCGTGGCGGGCATGCACAGCCTGGGCCGTCCCTATCTTGCCCCCAGCACGCCCAAACGCGCGCGCAATCCCGATCTGGTTGTGCGCGCGCCGGTGTACCGCCAGCGCCTGCGCAGCTATCTTGCCCGGCCGGGACGCATGCTGCGCGCGCGCGGGCGGATGCGAAAATAAATCCTCACACAAATCGGAGGTTTGCATGCAATCCCTTTTCAAACAGACCAGAACACGGGTACACACGCCCCAGGCTCAGCAGCGCGAGCGCGAGCGGGGATTATTATCCGCCGCCCGCAGCTGCGCTGCCATACAGCTGGGCACGCAGCTGCTGCTATGGATTTTCTTTTACGGCTACGATCAGGCGCAGCAGGCCGTGTGGCAATCCGCGCTGATGCTGCTGTTGCCGCTGGGCGCGCTGTGGCTGGTGTGGAAAAGCGCCGCGGCGGATCATCCCGCGGGCAAATGGTGGATGCTTCCGCTGCTGCTTTGCCTGCTTGCGGACGCCGCGCTCATGGTAACGGCGCTTGGCGGCTTTGTGAGCCAGCTGGTGCCCAACGATCCCGCATGGGTGCCGGGCCTGCTTTCGGTTGGCATATGCTATCTGGCGGCGCTGCGCTCCCGGGAGCGCGGCGTCAAATACGGCTCGGCCGTGATGGCCGTGCCGCTGGTGGTGCTATTGCTTTTTGGCACGGTGTTTCTGCGCGCCAGCACACGGTCGGACCGTATGTGGCCCATTCTGGGCGACGGCCTGCTTTCCACCGCCAAAAGCGCTCTGGGCGGCATAGGCGCGGTTTGGAACGTTTCTATTTTGTTTGCGCTGCCGCGAAGACCCAAAGTTTTGTGGAAATCCTGCGGCTGGGCGGTTGTGCCCTGGGCGCTTTGCACGGTATGTGCGGTATGGTTCGGGTTTGTCAGGCCGTGGGCGGCGGGCGATGATCTGGCCATTTCGGAAAAAATGATGGGGCTTGCGCGCCATGCGCACAGCGTTATCCTGTATGAAATGAGCGGCATCCTGTGGATGCTGCTGATTCCCACCTCGCTGATCGCCTGCTTTTCCACCGGGGGCGAGCTGCTCACCCGCGCCTTTCCCCGCATGCCGCTGTGGGCGGCGCTGCTGCCCGTGCCGGCGCTGGCCTGCACGGCGGCGCTGGCGTTTCCCGAAAACATCTTTGGCCTTTTGGGCACGGCGCTGCCGTGGCGCTGGGTCATCAGCCTGATCTGCGGGCTGGGGCTTGTTATTGCTGGCCGGAGGCAAAAATGAAAAAGCTGTTTCTTCTATTATTATTGGGTCCCCTGCTCAGCTCATGCAGCTTTGTCAACCTGGAACGGCAGATCTACCCCATCTGCATCAGCGTGGATGCCACGGACGACGGCCGGTTTCTGCTGGCCATTCAGGCGCCGCGCTCCAGCGGCACGGGCAGCGACAGCGCAAGCTACGACATTGTATCCGCCACCGGCGAAACCCTGCAGGAGGCCCTGCGCCTGCTCAGCGCGTCCACGCCGTATCCGCTCAATTTCAGCCAGATCCGGCTGTGCATCATCGGTTACCGGCTGGCCTCCACCACGCCGCTGCGGCCGCTTCTGCGCGTGCTGATGGAGCAGCCCACCATGCGCCCCACCGCCTATGTAAGCATTGCCCTGGGCAGGGGGCTGGATGTGCTGCAAAACCAGCAGCCGGATTTTGGCATGAGACTGAGCACCCACCTTACCCTTTTGCTGGACCGGCTGCGGCAGGAATCCATCCTGCCGGACAGCACCCTGTCCGCCTGCGTGCGCGAGCTGAGCGACGGCCGGTGCGACCTGCTCATTGGCCTGTGCGCGGTCAACCAGCGCCTGGTTAAGCAGGAGGAAAGCGCCGGGCAGGATTCCTCCGGCCAGGATGGCGGCGGCTCGTCTCCGGCCTTTGCTCCCGGCCAGCCCGGGCAGCAGGAGCTGCTGCCCCAAAACGTTCTGGCCGGCATGATGAACCACACCAGCCCCAACCCCGTGGAATACCTGGGCTCGGCCGCGGTCAGCGAGGGACGGGTATCCGGCGTGCTTACGGCGGATGAAACCCAGCTGGCCCTGCGGCTGCTGAACGAAGCCCAGCGCCGCGTGGCACGCCATGGGGAGGAATTGCAACTGCAGATTGTATTAAAACAGAAAAGCGATCTTGCCCTTGAAACGCAGCGCGTGGAGCAGCTGGTGCAAAAGCTGCAGGTGCTGGACAGCGACGCGCTGCTGTTTGGCGGCATCTGCTCCATGGGCTTTTCCACCAACGCGCAATGGGACGCGTACGGCTTTCGCAGCCGGTATCATCAGGCGGGCGTTGCGGTAACGGTGGAATAATTGCCGAAGACCTTGCCATTTCTCCGTGCTTCATGATATAGTAAGAGCGTTTGCCTTTTATCATGCTTTTGAAACGGAGAAAGTCCCATGACGCAAAAGAAATGGACCCGCCTTTTGATTGGCGACAAAGCGTTCTACAAATCCCTTTTGGCCATTGCGGTTCCCATCATGCTGCAAAATGGCCTGACCAACCTGGTTTCGCTTTTGGACAATGTGATGGTTGGCGCGGTGGGCACCGAGCAGATGAGCGGCGTATCCATCGTGAACCAGCTGCTGTTTGTGTTTAACCTGTGCGTGTTCGGCGGCCTGGGCGGCGCGGGCATTTATACAGCGCAATTTTACGGCAAAAAGGATACGCAGGGCGTGCAGTACACCTTCCGGTTCAAAATGATGCTGGTGCTGTCGCTGCTGCTGGCGGGGCTGTTTGTTTTTACGCTGTTTTATGAGCCGTTGATTGCCATGTACCTGCACGAGGGCAGCGAGACGGGCGATATTGCCGCTACAGCCGCCTATGGCGCCAAATACATGAAGGTGATGCTCTGGGGCCTTCTGCCCTTTGCCATCCAGCAGGCCTACGGCAGCACCCTGCGTGAAACGGGCGAAACGCTGCTGCCCATGAAGGCCGGCATCGCTGCCATCCTGATCAATCTGGTGCTGAATTACGTGCTCATCTTTGGCCATTTTGGCGTACCGGCCATGGGCGTGGAGGGCGCGGCGCTGGCCACGGTGATCTCGCGCTATGTGGAATGCCTGATTATTGTGATCTGGACGCACCGCCATACCCTGCGCGCGGCGTTCATTGTGGGCGCGTACAAAACCATGCGCGTGCCGGGAGAGCTGGTAAAGGATATCTTCAAGCGCGGCATGCCCCTGCTGGTGAACGAGGCGCTGTGGTCCTCCGGCATGGCCATCCGGGTGCAAAGCTTTTCCACCCGCGGGCTGGCCATGGTGGCGGCGCTCAACATTTCCACCACCATTTCCAACCTGTTTAACGTGGTGTGGATGGCGCTGGGCGTGGCGGTAAGCATTGTGATTGGCCAGCAGCTGGGCGCTAACGAGTTTGAAAAGGCCAAGCAGAGCGTTTGGCGCATTATGGCCTTTTCCGTGGTCAGCGCCGCCGGCATGGGCCTGCTGATGTTTGCCTTTGCGCCGCTGTTTCCCCACATTTACAACACCACCGAAGAGGTGCGCAGCATCGCCACGGGGCTTATTCGCATTGTGGGTCTGGCGGCGCCCATCCACTCGTTCTGTCATGCCTCGTACTTTACGCTGCGCTCCGGCGGCAAAACGTGGATCACCTTCCTGTTTGACGCCGGTTACCTGTGGGTCATCTCCATCCCCCTGGCAAGGCTTTTGGCCATTGGCACCACCTGGCCCATTCTGCTGGTTTACGCCCTGTGCGAATACGTGGACATTACCAAGGCTCTTCTGGGCTTTGTGATGATTAAAAAGGGCGTGTGGATCCACAACATTGTGGGCGGAGAAACCAAATAAAAAAGATTCTGCCGAAGCGGTCAGCTTGTCGAAAAAGCTCGCTTCGCGATCTTTTCCGACAGAAACTGGCGGAAAT
>JAEDGL010000019.1 GCA_016297535.1 Clostridia bacterium
GGCGAGCCGTAGGCGAGTAGGCAAATGGTGCATTCCCGTCGGAAAAGATCGCCGCTGGCGAGTTTTTTCGACGCTCTAAAAGCCAGCATCCGGCTGGCTTTTTTTATTTTCCTATCGACCGGCTTTGCCGAAAACATTTCCGGCAGTTACTGGCCAAAAGATCGCCCCAGACGAGCTTTTTGGCTATGCGAAAAGCCGCCAACCCGAAGGTTGGCGGCCCGAAGACTGACATTTGTCATTCTTCAAACGGACTGTGGCTGATTACTTGGCCAGGAAGGCATCCAGCTGAGCCTGAGCGTCAGCAATCATTTCCTGCAGACCGGCAGCGTTCATCTTGGCAATGAACTCATCATACACGTCGTCGATGGAGCGAGCGCCGGTAGCAAAGTCGGAGTAGTACTCGTCCTTGATGGCGGTGATTTCAGCCAGCTGGCTGGTCCAGGCAGAGGAATCCCACACGAAGGCGCCCATGGCGGAAGCCTTGGCATCGGACTCGATCGCAGCGTAGTACAGATCGTACTGGTTCATGACGGGAGCCTTGGCGGTGCCGTCAACCTGCTCCTGAGACACAGTGATGGAGGTGGTGAAGTAAGAGGGCTGAGAGAAGCCCCAGGGAGAGTAGTTGTCCTTGCCAACCTGGGTGCGCAGCACGCCGCCGGCGCAGTCAGGATTCTGCTCTTCGGTCACATAATCCCAGTGATAGCCCTGCACGCCGTAACGCATGGTGTCGTTGAACAGCTTGTTGGTGTAGCACAGCTCAAGATACTTGAGGCAGGCATCGCGACGGGCGGTGTCGTCTTCCAGGGTGATGGACAGAGCGTTCATGGAGCCCTGCACGCCGTCAACGTTCAGGTTGGGGCCGGAGTAGCAGGTCATAACGGTGGGATAGCCGTTGGCCACGGAGTAGTCATAGCCAGGCCAGGCCTGAACCATGTCGATGCGCTCCTTGGAGGAGTCGATGCTGGTTTCGGTGATCTGGGGAGCATCGGGGTTGATGAGGCCCTTCTTGTACCAGTCAGCCAGGGTGCGATAACGCTCCATGACCTCGGGATCCTCAAACACGGTGCACACCTTGGTGGTGCCGTACACACAGCCGATCAAAGCGGTGCGGTTGATGAAGTCGAAGGAAGTTTCCACGCCACGGGCAGAGCCGCCGATCCAGACGGGATACTCATTCTCGGGCAGGGTGGCCTTCCAGGCCTCCAGGAAGGGAGTCAGTTCGCCCCAGGCGCTGATTTTGTCGGGAATTTCGAAGCCCAGCTCAGCGGCCTTCTCGGAAGGATAGGTGATGAAGTTCATCGCCGCGTAGTCCTTCTTAACGGGGATGGCGTAGATCGCGCCGTCGGGAGAGGTGGCCAGATCCCAAACGTCCTGCGTCATGCTGGCGTACAGGCCGGGGGTCACGGTCTTCACAGCCTCGGCAACATCCAGGAACAGGCCCTGGCTGATGCACTCGCTGGTGTTGTTGTACCAGGAGCAGGTGAAGTAGATATCATACACTTCGCCGGACTGGATGGAGGTCTGCAGCTGGTCATTGGTGAAATACTGGATGTCGCATTCCACGCCGATCAGTTCGCGGCTCATTTTGTTGAGCTCTTCCAAAACCATCGCGTTATCGATGGGAGCGGTGCCACCAGTGCCCATGGCCCAGGTGATCTTGATGGGTTCTTCCGCGCTGGCAATGCCCATGGTGAGCATCAACGCCAAAGCGAGTACCAGAGATACGAGCTTCTTCATGTAGAAACCCTCCTTATTTATTTATTACAATGGCAATTTCTCTGCCATCATAATCAGAGCAGGATGCCTAAACGGTTTATCCCTTTACAGCGCCAATGGTAAGACCGCTGATAAAGTATTTCTGGAAGAAGGGATAGGAGCAGGCAATGGGAACCACGGCAACCATAACCATGGCCATACGAACCGTTTCGGTGGGAATGTTGTGGCTTTCGCCGGGCGCCATGAACTGCGAGTTGCGGCTGAGGAAGTCAATGTTGTTTTCCAGCGTAATCAGCACGTACTGCAGGGGGAAGATATCCTGCATGTTGGTGTTGAGGTAGTACTTGGCCATCATCCAGTCGTTCCAGTACGCAAAGGTAAAGAACAATCCGATGGTTGCGATGGAGGGCAGGGAAATGGGCAGTACGATCTGCGTGAAAATACGAACCTGACGCGCACCGTCAATTTTGGCCGATTCGATAATCGCTTCCGGCACGGAGGTCTGGAAGAAGGTTCGCATGATGATGACGTAGAAGCTGGAACAGCAGATGGGAAGGATCAGCGCCCAGTAGGTGTTTTTCAGGCCCAGGATCTGCGCGTTGATCATGTAGCTGGCCACCAGGCCGCCGCTGAACAGCATGGGAATCAGGATAAAGTAGGAAAAGAACTTGCGCAAACGGTAGTTGGGGCGGCTGAGCGCGTAGCCCATGGTGGAGCACAAAATCAGACCAAGCAGCGTACCGACAACAGTAACAAAGATGGAATTCAGAAACGCCCGGCCAATGTAGGCGCCCTGTTGGAACAGGTAGGTGTAGCTTTTGATGCTCCATTCCAGCGGGAAGAAGCTGTAGCCGATGGTAAGCACCGATCTTTCTGATGAGAGGGATACAATCAGCACCAGCAGCGCCGGCAGGAAGCACAGCAGCGCCAGAAAGATAAACAGAGCGGAAATCATGACGTTGGTAAACGGCTTGACGCGGTTAAACTTCAGCAGCCCATCAACCTTTTTTTTCTCTTTCTTAGCCATTTTCTTATCTCCTTTCCTTATTTGCTCACCGATCAGAACATGCCGGCGTCGGGGTCAATCTTCTTGACCACCAGGTTGGCGATTACGATGGTGATGCAGCCGCAAACCGACTGCAGGAAGGATGCCGCAGAGGAAAGGTTGATGTTGGGCCGCTCCAGCAGCGCCTTGTACACATAAACGTCGATGGTTTGCGTAATGCTTACCAGCGAGCCGGAGTTGCGCGTGGCCTGATAGAACAAACCGAAATCGCTGCGGAAGATGGAGCCCACGGACATGATGAACATGATGGAAATGATGGGGCGCAGGCAGGGAATGGTAATGTACTTGGTCTGCTGCCACTTGGTAGCGCCGTCAATGAGCGCTGCCTCGTACATTTCGTTGTCAATGCCACTGATGGTGGCCAGATAGACCACCATGCCGTAGCCCATGCCCTTCCACACGTTGAGGAACACCAGGAACCAGGTCCAGAAGCCTACGTCCGTATACCACATGTGCTTGCCATCGCCTATACCAAGCGACTTGGCAATGTTGTTCACCAATCCGGCGTCAGTGGCCAGGAAGGCGTATACAAAGTAGCTGATAACCACCCAGCTCATAAAATGAGGCAGGAACATGGCCGTCTGACAAACCTTGGCCAGCTTTTTGGAGTACAGCTGTGAAATCAGAATGGCCAGCGTAACAGGAATGAGAACACCAAGAATGATGAAAATGGTGTTGTAGCCCAGGGTATTGCGCAGCATGGTTTCGAAATAGCTGGATTTGAACAGGAATTTGAAGTTGTCCAATCCGCACCACTTGCTGTTGACGAACAGATTCCACAGGAAGCTCTTGCCAGGGCGAACCTTGTAGTTTTTAAACGCGATAACTACGCCAAACATTGGCGCATAGCAGAAGATGAGGTACCATATGGTTGTGGGAAGATGAAGCAGGAAGATCTCAAGGTTGTCAAAAGAAGAACCGTTCGTTCCCTGGGTCTTCCTTTTCTGCTTGGGCTTCAGGGCTGCTGTACTCATACTGTCCGTCTCCTTTCTTTAATCCAAAGACAAACGCCGCAAGGAACGGTGCAGCAGGCAGAAAAGCAAGCCTTTCCGCCTTTCTCAGATCCCCTATCAGGCATCCGAAGAGAATATCTTTTTGGAATAATGATAGTTTAGCACAAAAATCTCAGAATGTAAATATCAATTTCACCAAAACGGCACTTTTTCTTCCATAACGTATATTTTTTCACAGACAGCGGACTGCCTTTGATTCTTTTCGGTCATGCTTGTCTCTTCCATTCCCGTGGCGGAGTGACGTATTTTCTCCGCCGCGAAATGGTTTTCCTGTTTTTCACGTTGCTTTTTCAGCCTAAAATAAGGATATGAAGGATCCCGTTTTTACAGAACACACCCGGCATTATTTTCAAAAAAAACATAAAAAAACCACATGCCGTGAAATAGCCAGCATGCAGGTTTTGGGTTTTAAACGGATTCAAGCTTACTTTTGCTCCGCAAGCCACTCTTCGGCCTTGGCGGAGGACATGCGCTTGATCGCTTCCTCAGCGTACTTGGACTCGGGGCCGCCGAAGGTATAGAGGAAGTACTTTCCATCCTCGGTTTTGTACAGGCTTTCTTCATAGCCGTCGGGATCGCCAAACTTGCCTACGGTGCGCTTGGCAACCAGCTCGGAGGCTTCGGTATCATACTCGACTTTGCAGATAATCTTTTTCATGGATTTTCCCTTTCCTTTTTTCGTCTGGCCTTTCATGCACGCAGGCCGGTCATCGGGCTTCCTTCGACGCAAATGCTTTTGGAAGCATTTGATATCATAACACAGTTTTGTCAAATTGACAACACCCTGCCAAAAAGTTGCCGCAAACGCCAAAAAAGACGTTTATGGCCGCGGCAAAGCCCTTGCCGGGTCAGCGTTTTACATAGGCTACCGCCACGCAGCGGGTGCCGCAATGGGTGCCGATCACCCCGCCAATGGGAAACAGCCGCGTCTGTGTCAGGCCAAAGCGTTCTCTGGTGCGCTGCATAAACCGTTCCGCCAGCTCCGGGTCGCTGGTATAGCCAAAATAGACCGGGTAGGCTTTGTTGATGCCGTCCTGCTCCATGTGCTTGTACAGCATTTCCTCGCCCGCGTCATGGCCGCGCGCCTTTCCCAGTTGCTTGAGTACCCTGTCCTGCAGAATAATCACCGGCTTGATGCGCAGCAGCGTGCCCAGCGTGCCCAGGCTTGCGGGAATCCGCCCGCCCTTTTGCAGGTATTTGAGCGTATCCACCACGCCGCACACCACCACCTGATCCCGCGTGTTCTTGATACGCTGCACAATCTCCTGCAGCTGATAGCCTTCCTCCCGCAGCTTCACAGCCTGCTCCACCAGCATGCGCTGGGTCAGGATGGCCTGGTGGGAGTCCACCACCTCAATCTTGTCGTAATCCGCAATCTGCTTTGCCATGCGTGCGCTATCCACCGTGCCGCTCAGGCCGCCGGAAAGCGTGATCACCAGCATCTCGTCGCCCTTTTCCCTGGCATCCTGAAAAAGATTCAGGTATTCCTCCGGCGGCGTGCGGCTGGTAACGGGAAGCTTGTCACAGGCTTCCAGCCGCTGATAAAAGCGGCGAAAATCCTCCTCGGTTCGCTGGGGTGCGGGACCATCCTCAAAGGTAATATCAAGCGATACCACATCGATATTCATGTTCCGGGCCTGCTCAACCGTAATATCCGACGCCGTATCCGTTACAATTCTCAACATGCAGCTTTCTCCGTTTTCATGTCAGATCAGTCTCTGACGTGGTTGATCAGCAGAGAAATCAAATCCGCAATAGCCTCCACAATCAACGCAACGCCGGCAAAAATCCACACACCGGCCGCTGCGGCAAAGGGATTAAACAGGATAACCACACCGCAAATCAGTGACAGCAGCGCGGAAATCCCCATCAGATACCATCTGGACATGCCAAAGCGGCACTGGTCCACCGCCACTTGCACCTTGTGAATGCCCAGAAGCAGCAGCAAAATGCCTTCCACCACACCCAAAAACGGCACCACCGCCATCAGCCAGCGATAGCCAAAGGTGCAAAACGCACCCAGCAGCACTTCGCCCAGTCCGCGCGACAGCCTCTGGTTCTGCGCCGCCTCCAGCGCCGGCAGCCGAAAATAAAACACAATATCAAACAGGCCCCTGGCCATGATGCCAACGCCGCAGCAGATGACAAGCGCCGAGGTAAAGGCCACCGGCTTGATCAGCAGCAGCACACCAACCACCAATTCCATCGCACACAGCAAAAAGGAGCTCAGCTTTTTCGCATTCATCTTCATGTTCATCTTCCTCATCGTATGCTTTGATCGCGCCTTGCGCATGGGGTATTATAACGAAGCAATCTAAACTGAATCGAAACTGGCGCAAACAAAAAGCCGGGCGAAAGCTTCCGCCCGGTTCTGATGCGGCTATCCTTCCGCAGGCAGCCGTACCGTGAAAACCGTTTCCTCCGGCGTGCTGCGCGCATCGATCTGCCCGCCGTGCAAATCTACCACCCGCTTGACAATGGCCAATCCAATGCCTGTTCCTTCCGAGGCGCGGGAAGGGTCTCCCTGCCAGAATTTATCGTACAACCGCTTGAATTGCTCCGGGGGAATCTGCGGGCCGTGGTTGCGGATGGACACCTCCGTCCATTGGTCCAGGGTATTGATGCACACGGCCAGATCCCCACCCTCGGGCGAAAACTTGATGGCATTGTCCAGCAGATTCACCCATACCTCCCTGAGCAGTTCTTCATCGCCGGAAATCAGGCATTCCAGAAATTCCGCCGACACATTCAGGTGCTTGCTCTCCCATTTCTTTTCCAGCAGCAGAATACACCGGCGCAGCTGCTCCGCCAGATTAAACTCCTGCTGGTTAGTCAGGATGGTCTGCTTTTCAAGCTTGGTCAGGTTGAGCACATTGGTGGCCATGTTGGCAAGGCGGGTGCTCTCCTCCACAATGATGCCCACATATTCCTGCCGCTGCTGCTCGGTCAAATCGGACCGCTGCAGGATTCTGGCAAAACCGCGGATGGATACGATGGGCGTTTTGAACTCATGCGAAAAATTGTTGACAAAATCCGAGCGAAGCATTTCCGTATTCTGCAATTCGCTGGCCAGCGAGTTGAAGGCATCGCTCAGCTCCTTCATGGCAGAGATCTCGCGAAACTCCATGCGCTCCTCAAAATGGCCGTTGGCCAGCTGCGTCATCCCGCGAATCAGCTTTTTAACAGGCAGCATGGGCAGCTGAATGCTGACGGCCGTGATAAAGCTGCCGATGGTAATGCTGGCGGCCGCGCAGATGATGACGATCAGCACCCTGCCGTAGGTTACATCCATCATGCGGGTTCGTTCCAGCAGCATTTCGATACCGCTGAAGATGAAAATGGTAACCAGCAAAATAATGAACACGCACAGGGTAAACGCCCAGCGCAGCGTTTTCAGGCTTGGTTCCCAGTTCCAATCCGGCTTGGGCTTGAGAATCGGGTTTCTTTTTTTCTTCATACATGCTTCACCGCCTTGTAGCCCAATCCCCGCACGGAGAGAATTTCAAACTCGTGCCAGCCTTCAAAATGCTTGCGCAGCCGGCCCACATGCACCGTTACGGTTTCCCAGCCGGTTTCGCTGTCCGCACCCCAAATTTCATCCATCAGTTCGATGCGGGTAAAAATCTTGCCCGGCTGGGACAGCAGCTTGTAAAGCAACAGAAACTCCTTCTGCGGCAGTGTAACGGCCTCGTCAGCGCGCGTTACGGTCATGGAATCGTAGTCCAACGTTACATCGCCAATGTGCAGCCTGCGCTCGCTGGCAATTCTGGACATGCGCAGCAGGTTTTTGATGCGCAGGATCAGCTCCTCCTCATCCACCGGCTTGGTCATAAAATCATTTATCCCCAGCCGGTAGCCCTGCTTGCGGTCCTCCGGCAGCTGCTTGGCCGATACCATCAGAATGGGCAGCTCCGCATTGACGCTGCGCAGCTCCTGCGTAAACTGGTATCCGTCCATTTTGGGCATCATAATATCCAGCACCACCAGATCGATGTGCTCCTTTTCCATCACATCCAGCGCTTCCTCGCCGTTTTGCGCCAGCGAAACCGTGTAATGCTCCGCCTCCAGAAAGGCGCGCATAAACAGCCTTGTGCTGCGATCATCATCCACCACCAGAATATGAAACATGGTCTTCGCCTCCAGAAGCGTTTTTCCACTCTGATTATGCGATAGCTTTTAGCATAAATCAAGCCCCCGTCCTAAATTACGGGGGCTTGATTCAGCGCGTCGAAAAAGCTCGCCAGCGGCGATCTTTTCCGACGGGAATGCGCACATGTCGCTGGGCTCGGAACAAGAGTCGGAGGGCTGCGGCCCCACCTTCCAGAGGGTTGATCGACAGCCTGATTGGGTTTACGGCCGGATGGTGATCACATGGTGGAAGGCGGTGTAATCGGTCAGGTAGACGGTAGCAGCGCCGGGGGTTTTGACCTCGCTGTCCTCCTTGCCCTCGGTAAAGTGATGCAGGCCGAAGGCGGGGCCAATTTCCATGCTGGCCCCGGGGTTGGATACCTCAAAAAAGGAATCCTTCAGCACCAGTACCTCGTCGCCGTTGATGGGCATGGTCATGTGCGGGTTGGAAATTCGCGTAATGCCGTTAAACGCCAGCTCCACGCGCCAGGGCGCGCCGTCCACGCCGCTGGTGCGCACATCCAGCTCCAGCGCGTCGCCGTTTTCGCGAATGATGATGTCAATGTCCATATCCGGGCCAAGCTTTTTGGGGCGGCTGGCGTTGTCCATCTGCCACCAGTCACTGGTAGCGGGTTTTTCCGGGAAGGGCAGATAGTACCAGCCGCGCATGGTCTGATGCAGGTGGAAGGCGCCGGTTTCATCCTGCGTCATGGTCTGTGCCTTGAAGGCGCGGTGCTCGCAGAAGCTGCCCCCCAGCTTGACCGCCAGCTTGATGCTGCCGTTGTGCACATATAGAAAGTTGGATTTGTCGCGCATCACGGTGTAGGTAAAACGCCCCTTGCGCACGCGCGCAATGCCGGAATCCTGATAAAAGGCGTGATAGCTTTGCGGCATGCCGCACTCCTCCGCCTCGCAGGCCACCAGCTCCGGCTGATTCATCAGATCCATCAGCACATCCGGCGCTTCCACATGCCGGCGCTCCACAATGTCCATAATGCAGTTGGCCATGGCCAGAAATTCGGGAATCCGGTAGCGCACGCCCAGGGAAAGGTATTCGATGTAGTAGCTCTGCGGATACACCAGCCGGTCCTTGTCAAAGCGGGTGGAATTGGCGGTAAACACGCTGTCATCAGGCTCCCAGTAGGTAAGCATCATGTGCAGATTGCGAATCACATGCTGCTCGTAGGCGGGATCACCCAGCGCCTCGGAAAGCAGGAGCATTGCGTCGTTGTTTACCCCGTTGTAGTTGCCGGCGGATTTTTCGGCATACTCGCCGTCCGCATTGCAATCAATGCCCTCGTTGAGATACTGGAAGGCCGCCTCTCTCAGATCCTCCTCGCCAAAGAGCTTTGCGCACATGCACAGCACGGACGCAATGGCCCAGCGATGGTTGGGGGTATGAAAGCCGCCCTGCAAAAGGCCCCTGCCGCCCGCATGCACGATTTTCTCAATGCGTTCAAGGATCAGCCGTTCGTTTTCATCCAGCGCCTGCTGCGCCCGCAGGTATTGCAGATGCGGGATCAGCTTGACAATGCAGAAGGCCGTATCCGGGGCGGAGAAGAAATTGCAGGTAACATAATCAAACAGGCCGTTTTCATGCTGCACACGATCCACATAATCCAGCCCCAGCAGCAGGCTGCGCAGCGCCCTTTCCTCGTGATAAAAGACGGATTCCCGGTTGCAGTACACCGCAACCAGCGAGGCAACCTGATAGATGGCATACTTGGCCTGATACACGCCGTCCGGCTGCGTATACGCGCCATACCAGGGGCTGCCCTCCTCCAGGTTCTGAGTGCGCAGGGCAAGCCTCGCGCGCCTTTCCGTATCGCGCAGGATGGTCAGATAATGAGCACGCATGATTCTTTTCTCCTTTTCGTTTTACACATACAGCAACAGGGTTTTGATCTCGAAAGCGCCGAAGGACACCGGCCTGGACATTTCAAGCGCCCGGGCGTTTTGCTCCAGCATGTCCGTTTCAAGCACGCGGCTCACGGACGGATGCAGCCGCATAAAGGTTTGCGTTTGCATCCCGGCGGCTTCGTAGGCGCGCACAAGCAGCGCATGCTCCGCCGTATCGGCAGGCTTGATGGTATCCACCACAATGTTGGGCGCATCCATCAGGCACAGGGGTTCCTCCTGCGGCACATACGCGCCAAGCACAGGCGGCTGGTTGAGTTGCACGGCTTCGCGCACCACGCCGCTTTGCGCAAACGGCCCTTCAAACGGATAAAAGGCATAGGTAAACTGCTGCAGGCCCTGATCCGCCGTCATATCCGGCATGAGCGGAGCGCGCATCAGCGTCAGTCGGATTTCGCTGCCTGCTGTGCTTACGCCATACTTGCAGTCGTTAAGCACCGCCGCGCCATGCGCGCCGTCCCCAACGGCGGTATAGCGCTGATTGCAAACCTCATAGCGATCCCGGTCGTACCGGGTGGACCGGTGCGTGGGGCGCCTGAGATAACCAAACTGTATTTCATGCAGGGCTTCGGTGGCATAGACGTTTACGGGGAAGGCCACCTTGAGCAGCTTGTGGCGCTCCTGCCAGTCAAGGCTGGTGATGAAATCAATGCGCCTGGCGTCATGCCCCAGAAGGATCTTCTGCTCCATAAGGGAGTGGTGCACCCTTCGCTTTACCACAACCGCCGCGCCCTCCTCATCCTCGCAAACGGAAAGCGTAGCGGTATCCTCCAGCGCAACCGGAAGCTGCTCGTACATGCTGCCCATTTCCCATGCATCGTAGCAGGTATTGACATCCTTGTACATCAGCAGACGGTTGCCCCGGCCGTTCAGATATTCCATATCGCTGCCGGGTTTGCGCACGCTCAGCAGCTCGCCGTCAGGCGCAATCAGGCAGATGAGATGGCGGTTGCACAGCTCATAGCCGTTTTCCGTTTTTCGCACGGTGGCACGCGGCGCATCGTGCCGGGGCTTTTGCAGCCGCACGCAGCTTTGCGCGGGAATCTCCCTGCCGCGATACATCACCGGCCAGGGCAGATCGTTGTACACGGCCTCTGCGCCGGAGCCAAGCATTGCTTCAAGCAGTGCATGGCACTCATGAAGCACCTGCTCCAGCTCCCGCTCTGCACGCTCATGCACACGCGCGATGCTTACGCCGGCAGCTACATCGTGAAACTGGTTGAACAGCAGCAGCTTCCAGCATTCGTCCAGCCGTTGTTTCCACGCATCGGGGATGGTTTTTCCAGCCAGCATCCACCGGGCCAGCTGGTACTCTACCCGCCTGAGCGCCGTTTCGGCTTTGCGGATGCCGCGCTTTGTGCGGCTCTGCGCGGTCCATGTGCCCCTGTGCCAGGCCAGATACAGTTCGCCGCAGTACACGTTTTCCACATTGTGCTGGCGTTGCAGAAAGCAGACGGGGCTTTCCATGCGGCAGCGCGGCGCGCCCTCCAGATCGGCACAGCGGCGGGCCATTTCCAGCATTTCGCGGGTGGGGCCGCCTCCGCCGTCGCCATAGCCGAAGGGATACATCAGCCCGTCGATGTTTTCCTGCTGGATGCGGTCATCCTCCCAGCGGGTAATCAGATCGCCGCTGTCAAAGCGGGCGTTGTTCTTTTTGAAGATGTGCGAAAGCACACGGCTGCCGTCCAGCCCTTCCCACCAGAAAACATTGTACGGAAACGGCTCCGCCTCGGGATCCTGCCTGAGCAGCTTCTGCGTGGCAAAATACGGCACCTGGCATTTGCGCATAATCTGCGGCAGCGCGGCGGAAAAGCCAAAGGTATCCGGCATCCAGGCAAGCCTGCTCTCCACGCCCAGCTGATCGCGGAACCAGCGCTTGCCGCGCGCAAACTGGCGGATAAGGCTTTCGCCGGAGGGAATGTTGGTATCCGCCTCAATCCACATGGCGCCCTCCGGCACAAACGCGCCCTGAGCCGTTTTCTCGCGTACGCGCCGGTACACATCGGGATACAGCGTTTTTAGGTACTCCATAATGGGCGGCTCGCACATCAGAAAACGGTATTCCCCGTATTCCTCCATCAGCGCAAGCTGATTGGCATAGGTGCGCGCGGACTTGCGCATGGTTTCCTCCACCGGCCACAGCCACGCCATGTCCAGATGGGATTGACCAAACACCGTGTACTCCGGCGCGGTGGATCCGTTTCGGCACGCAAGCAGGGGCTGGAGCACCCGGTCGGCCTCCGCCACGCTTTGGGTAAGCCGGTCCGGCGGCAGCTCAAAATCCGCCATGATGGTAAAGGCTTTGAGGCCCTCAATGATCTTCATGGCACGAAGGCTTTTGGGCGGCAGCTTTTTTACAAGACTATAAAGAACCTGGTAATCCATGGCGGCCTGAAACACGGTTTCGTTCCATACGCCAAGATAGCTTTCCCCCACCGTTACCTGCGACGAAGGCGGCTCGGGAACCGTTTGCTCCCCAAAGGCCACCGGGCCCGCGCCCTCGTTGCGCACGCCATGCCCGGCATAGCACTCGGCGTAGATTTCAAAGGTCTCGCCTGCTGTGGCGCAGCGGGTGAGGGTGATGGAATCATGCCGCAGATCAATCGCGCCTGCCAGCGCTCCATTCACCCATACCAGCATTTCCGGGCCGGTTTTCAGAAACAGCACAAGGCGTTTGCCCGAAAGCTCCTGCGGCACGGTGACACTGGCACGAAACCAGCCGTATTCCCACTTCTGGCCCCACCGGGTGCCCACAGGCGCAGGCTGAAAGGGCATGCGCCTGACCTGTTCAAGGGGCAACTGCTCCATGGTGGTGAAAAAGCAGACAGGGACGGCCGCGTGTTTGATGACATAATGCTTTTCAAACTGCTCCGCCCAGATTTTGAGCCTGTCCTCCCATTGCCTGCCAATGTTCATCTGCAGCACATCCCGTCTTTTTGGAAAAGAGAGGCGGTAAAGCCTCACTTTTCCTGTTCGTTCAGACACTCCATCAAAAACAGCATCGCCAGCGCCTGCCCGTAGGGCATGGGGCGGATTTCGATCTGCTTGTAAAATTCCTTGCTTTCCCGGCCCATGGGCGTGCCGTAGGATACCTGCTGCACCACGCCGTCCTCCCCAATCAGCTCCAGGATGGGAGCAAGGGCCTTCCACGCGGCGTCTTCAAAGCTTTCGGGCAGCAGGCCCATACGCACGCCGCGCAGAATGCCGTAGCCAAAGCCGCAGGTGGCGCTGGCCTCTACATAGGAGGTGGGATCGTCGATCAGCGTGTGCCACATGCCGGATGCGCTCTGATACCTGACCAGGCTTTCCGCCTGACGGCGCAGCGCCCCGGCCAGCTGTTCTCTCACCTGCGGGTCGCAGTCCGCCATCTGCAAAAACTCGGGAATGGCGATGGTGATCCAGCAGTTGCCGCGTCCCCAGAAGGCCTTCGCGAAATTGTGTCTGCCGTTAAACGTCCAGCCATGGTACCACAGCCCCGTCTTTTCATCCGCCAGATAGGCGGCGTGCAGCAGGAACTGGCGCTGCGCTTCCTCGATGTATTCGCGCTTGCCTTCCATGCGCCCCATGTTGGCCAAAAACAGCACGGTCATAAACAGCGTATCGTCCCACAATTCCTGGTCGTTGAGCGAATCGCTGGTCATGTGCTGAAAACCGCCCTCCTGCGTGCGCGGGAAATGCTCCATAATCCACTGCGCGGTCTCGCGGCAGGGCGCAAGGTATTTTTCCTGCCTCAGGTGCTCGCCCACATAGCTCATGGTAAGGAAGGGAGCCACGGTGTTTACGTTGAGCGCCGGAAAGCCGATTTCCAGCT
The DNA here is from genome assembly GCA_016297535.1 of Clostridia bacterium. Taxonomy (GTDB): domain Bacteria; phylum Bacillota; class Clostridia; order Christensenellales; family Aristaeellaceae; genus Limiplasma. Next base: position 13,652 of record JAEDGL010000019.1, read on the forward strand.
GGCTGTCGTAAAACCGGGTAAGCACGTCAAGGTAGGTCTGTTCCCCGGTGATTTCAAACAGCTTCCACAGGCCGTAAAGCCCCACTCCCTGCGTCCACTCCCAATGCTGATAGCGGCGGATATCGTCTCCGGCCAGGTTCTTTTTCTGCATGTTTTTCAGAAAGATCTCGTCATCCTCGTACAGGATCGGGCAGAAGGCCTCCACCAGCCGATCCAGTTTTTCGCGGATGATGGTTTTTTGAGCAGTTGTTTTCATCATTTACCTCAATTCATTCGTTTTCAAGCCCGTCGTTGAGCCGGTGGATCAGGGGAATCAGCTCCTGCGGCGTGTGCACGGTGTAATCCGGCTGCCAGTCCGGCTCCTCCACGGTATGGAAGTAGCGCGGCGACCAGTCCATCCATACGGAAATCAGGCCCTGACGGTTGGCGCCGGCAACATCCTTTTTCAGGTTGTTACCGATCATGACGATACGCTTTCGGTCATCATCCGTCAAGCCCAGCTTTTCATACGCCGTTTCAAACATGATGGGCTCGGGCTTCTGTTTTCCCACCACCTCGGATACAACCCATGCGTCAAAGCACACGCCCAGCCCGTTTTGCCTGTATACGTTCTGGAAGGATTCCCACTCGCCGTCGGCAACCAGCGCAATGGTATAGCCCTCCTCATGCAGCTGGCGCAGCACCCCGTCCGCGCCGGGAATGCACTGCGCATGCTTCACAATGCCGCGTTCGTCAAACACCTGGGTGGATTCGTCAATGATGGTATCGCCGCTGTCAGTAAAGATGATCAGTTGCTTATTCTTCATACGTAAACCCCCGCAAGGTCAGCTCCTGCGCGCGATGGCAGGCTACATAATGTTCGGGCTCCAGTTCCACATAGGCCGGCGCTTCCCGGGTGCATTGCCCGGTGCAGTAGCGGCAGCGGGTGTGGAAAAAGCAGCCGCTGGGCGGATTGGCGGGATTGGGAATTTCGCCCTCCAGCGGAATGCGCTGGTTTTGCACGGTTGGGTCCGCAATGGGCACGGCCGAGAGCAGGCTTTCCGTATAGGGGTGCATGGGATGCTCAAAGAGGTTTTTGGTGGGCGCAAACTCCACCATTTTGCCCAGATACATCACGCCCACCTTGTCGGAGATATATTCCACGACCGACAGATCGTGGCTGATGAACAGGTAGGTAAGGCCAAATTCCTTTTGCAGATCGTGCAGAAGGTTGATGACCTGCGCCTGAATGGACACATCCAGCGCGGAAACCGCCTCGTCGCACACGATCACGCGCGGGTTGAGCACCAGCGCGCGGGCAATGCCAATGCGCTGGCGCTGGCCGCCGGAGAAGGCGTGCGGATAGCGCTTGAGGTAGGCGGTGTTGAGCCCAACCCGGGCCGCAATGTCCATCACCCGGCGCTCAATCTCGGCCTTGGGCATTTTGGGGTAATTGGCCACAATGGGCTCCTTGATGATATCAAACACCGTCATGCGCGGATCCAGCGAGGAGTACGGATCCTGAAAAATCATCTGGATTTCCTTGCGGTACTTTTTCATGGTCTGCTTGTCGATTTTCAGAAAATCGATCTGCCGGCCATCAGAGGTGGTATACAGCACGCTTCCCTCGGAGGGCTCGTAGGCGCGCACAATGCAGCGGCCAAGCGTTGTTTTGCCGCAGCCGGACTCGCCCACAATGCCGATGGTTTCGCCCTCGGCCACGGGAAAGCTTACATCGGTCACAGCCCTCACGCAGATGCCCTTGGAGGTAAAGCGCATGTGAATGTTGCGCACATCCAGAATACGGTCTCCCTTACTCATTGCCCTTTCCTCCTTTGCCGGGGCATCCCGTGCAGGCAAAGCAGGCGATCTTGTGCTCGCCGCCTACATCCACAAGCTCCGGATCATATACGTTGCACACGCCCTCCATGCGCCTGTGGCAGCGCTCGTAGAAGCCGCAGCCCGCGGGAAGGTTGAGCGCAAGGGGCACCGTGCCCTCAATGGAGAAAAGCCGCTCCTGCGTTTTGGTACCGATTTTGTGCACCGAGCCGATCAGCCCCTGCGTGTAGGGATGCCTGGGATTTTGGTAGATTTCCACCGCCGGGGCGGATTCCACAATTTTGCCCAGATACATCACGGCTACGCGGTCGCACATCCGGGCCACCGTGCCCAGGTCGTGGGTGATAAACAGGATGGACATGCCAAAGTCCTTCTGCAGCTCCTTCATCAGCTCCAGAATCTGCGCCTGAATGGTTACATCCAGCGCGGTGGTGGGCTCGTCGGCAATCAGCAGCCTGGGGTTGCACACCAGCGCCATGGCAATCAGCGCGCGCTGCAGCATGCCGCCGGAAAACTCGTGCGGATACTGATCGTAGCGCTTTTCGGCGTTGGCGATACCCACCTTTTTCATTACCTCAAGGGAGATTTCCTTCGCCTTTTTCTTGTCCCGGGTAATGTGCAGAAGCGTTGCTTCGTTGATCTGGTTGCCGATGGTATACATCGGGGAGAAGGCCACCATGGGCTCCTGAAAGATCATGGAAATCTGCTTGCCACGCACGGATCGGATTTCCCTGCCGCGGGGATTGAGCGCAAGCAGGTTGACCCTGCCCAGCTCATCCGCGTCAAAGATGATTTCGCCCTCGGCCCTGCACTTTTTATCATTGATGCCCAGAATGGCCTTGCTGGTCAGGCTTTTGCCGCAGCCGGATTCGCCCACCAGGCCAAGCGTTTCTCCCTTTTTGATTTCAAAGTTCACGCCCCGAACAGCGGTCAGCGTACCTTCGTCGATTCGGATGTTGATTTTCAGATCTTTGATCTCAATGATGGTATCATTTTGATTCATCCCATACGCTCCTCTCTGTTCTTACTTGTACGGGTCGGCCGCGTCGCGCAGGCCATCGCCCAAAAAGTTGAAGGCAAGCACGGTGATCACCACAAAAATCAGCGGGATCATCTTCCACGGGCACTGCGCAACGGATACCAGATCCTCGGTTTCCTTGAGCAGCACGCCCCAGCTGGTGGCAGGCGCCTTCATGCCAAGGCCCAGATAGCTCATGGAGGTTTCGCCCAGGATGGAGCCGGGAATGCCCAGCGTCAGGTTTACGATCAGGTAGCTCAGAAAGCCGGGCACCAGGTGCTTGACGATGATTTTGAAATCGCTCACACCGGCCAGCCTGGCCGCCATCACAAAATCCTCCTTGCGAAGCGCAATAAACTTGCCGCGAACCACGCGTGCAAGCCCCGTCCAGCCGATAAAGGACAGGATGATGGTAATGTATAGGTACATGGCCGACACGGAAATGCCCGGCGGAATGGCCGCGGAAAGCGCCATCCACAGCGGAATGCTGGGAATGGCCGACAGTACCTCTATCATGCGCTGGATCACATTATCCACCACGCCGCCAAAGTAGCCCGAAATGCCGCCCAGCAGAATGCCCAGCACAAAGCTGATGGCCGCTGAAACAAACGGGATGGTCAGCGATACGCGGCCGCCGAACAGAATGCGCGAAAAGATGCACGCGCCGGTGGAATCGGCGCCGAAGATGTTGATGCGGGCGGAGCGGTCCACCTCGCCCTGCTCGTTGACCAGGCCGTAGAGGTGGGTATTGCAGGGAATGAACCCGAACAGCTTGTACTCCACACCCTCCACAAAAAAGTCAACATAATATTTCTCGCTGGTATCCTCGGTGATAACCACCGTCCAGGTTTTTTTGTCGTTTACCTTTTTCAGCTTGTACACATAGGGACGGGACCAGTCGCCGTTCTCATCCCGCCAATACACCTGGGTGGGCGCGGTGTTTTTGTACAGCGAGGAAAACTCCTCCAGCCCGTAGGGAGCAAAGAAATCGGCAAACAGCGCGCCAATGTAGAGCACAATAAGCAGCGCAAGGCTGAATCTGGCCAGCTTGTGTTTTTTGAGCTTGCGCCACATCAGCTGCCACTGCGACGCCAGATAATAGGACTCGTCTGCGGCGGTTTTCTTTTGGAACAATGCCATCCTCATCAGCCCCTTTCTGAGAAACGGATTCTCGGATCCAGCCATGCCAGCGCGATATCGCTTAGCAGCGTGCCCACCACAACCAGCACGGCCTGGATGAGCACAATGGTACCGGCCAGGTACATATCCTGCGATTTCAGCGCGGTCAGCAACACGGGGCCCTGAATGGCCAGGTTCATGACAATGGCGGATACCGTGGAGCCGGAGAAGATGGTGCGCAGCGAGCCGGACATGCCCGAAACCACGGGGTTGAGCGCAGCGCGCAGGCAGTATTTGTAGGTGATGGTGGCCTCGGAGCAGCCCTTGGCGCGGGCGGTCAGCGTGTACTGGCGCGCCTGCTCATCCAGCATCTGCGCGCGCACGGTGCGGATGATGCCGCAGGTACCGGAGGTACCGATAACAATCAGCGGAATCAGGCAGCGGCCCAGAAACTCCGGCACATACTCCCAGCGCATGCCGTTTTGCAGCATCTCGGTGCTGAACAGGCCCAGGTACACATTGCCCGTTTTGATATAGATGTAATACATGATGATGATGGCCAGCAGAAAGTTGGGCGTCGCCGTGCCGATAAAGCCCAAAAATGACAGCACATAATCGCCCGCCGAATACTGATGGTTGGCGCAGTAAATGCCAATGGGCAGCGATACGCCGTACTGAAATACCAGAATGATAAACGATACCGCCAGCGTCAGGTACAGGCGATCCATGATCACGCTCCACACATCGCGCCCGTACTCAAAGGAATAGCCAAAATCGCCCCGGGTTACAATGCCCTTGACCCAGTTGAAATACTGTACAAACCAGGGATCGTCCAGCCCAAACTGCTGGCGGAGGTAGGCAACATCCTCCGCGGTAAAAATTTCGCCCTCCGCGGACATGGCGGCCACATAGGAGGTAACGTAGTCGCCCGGGGGCAGCTGGATGATGAAAAAGATGACAAACGAAATAATGATCAGCGTGGGGATAAAAAGCAGCAGTCTTTTCCCGATGTATTTGAGCATCAGCCTTCGCACCTTTCAAAGCGCTTTTCGGAACAAGTGCGAGAGGCAATTGTTCATTACCTCTCGCACCGTTCCATCAGGTTATCAACGTTTTCTGTGCGGATCAGCCGGCGGATTTACTCGGCAATGTACCAGCACTGGCAATGGGCGATGCCCATATCGCGGTAGATATCGGACCATACGCCGTCGGCCAGGAAGTTCTGGATGCGGGCGTTCACAGCGTGATAGGTGGGCGAAGCCTCCACATACGCGAGGGTCCACATGTTCTCCTCATGCAGCTTGAGCATCTGCAGAGCGATCTCGGTGCGCTTTTCGGGATCGGAGGTTACATCCAGCTCCTTCTTGAGCTCAATCAGCTTGAGCAGATCGCCAGTGGCGGTGGTCTCGTTCATGGTGCCGTACCAGGCCACGTTGGTGGCGTAGCCGGGAACCATGGAGTTGGGCTTGAGGATGATGGAGATATCGCCGATGCCGGTAACGGGGTAGAGCATGGCTTCCACAGCGTTGCTCATAAGATCGTTGTCGATGTTGCTGCGGTCGGAATCCTTGAAGGTGCACTTGATGCCCGCGGCGCGGAAGTAAGGCTCCAGAATCTTGTAGGTGTCGGCAGCGCCGTTGTCGGCCACGGAGACGATGTTGAGCACAAACTCGGAGCCGTCCGCGAAGGTGAAGAAGCCATTGGTGCCCATCACCAGGCCGGCGGATTCAAACAGGGACTTGGCCTTTTCCACATCGTACTCGGTCCACTTGGCAGCCCACTCCTCGCTGTAGCCCAGCGCGCCGGGCTGGGGAGCCGCCTGGCCGCCGCCCAGCCAGCCATCGGAGTACAGACCGGCGAACTCCTCGCGATCCACGCAGATGGACATGCCCTGGCGGAAATCGGCGTTGTTGAACAGAGCCTTCAGGTTTTCGTTATCCACGTTCAGGTTAAAGTGCAGCTGGGTGCCCACGTTGCCCCAGTCGCCGCCAAACCACTCGTAGATGTTGATCCTGGTATCGGATTCCAGAATGGTCTGGATGCTTTCCATGCCAACGGTCTGGTAGTCCACCGTGCCGTCCAGCAGCAGCATCAGCTGCTGATCCACGTTGGAAACGGTGGTGTACACAATCTTGTCAATGTAGGGCAGCTGCTGTCCGGCGGTATCCACCTTCCAGTAGTAGGGGTTGCGCACATACTCGTAGTACTCCCCCTTGATGCTGTTCTTGCCCTCTTCGGTGGAAAGCACATAGGGGTTGAGGGTGGGAATGCCGGGGTAGTTCCAGAAGTAGTAGAGCATTTCCTTGCCCATTTTGCCTACATCGGAAAACTCCGTGCCGCAGATTTCTTTGCCCAGCGCCAGCGCCTCGGCATCCTTGCCGTCGATCACATCCTGCACCAGCTCTTCAAAGATGTGCTTGGGGGCGTAATGCCACTTCAGGTCCACGGTCAGCGCTTCGATAAAATCATACTTGGGGGTGCCAAAGGTAACGGTAAAGGTGGTGTCGTCCACCTTGGTGACCACGGCGGGATCGCCGTTGGCGTCCTTGTGGCAGCTGCGCACGCCCTTGGAATCCACCTTGTTCAGGCACACGGCGTTGTAGAACCATACGCAGTCCTCCGAGGTGAAGGGAGCGCCGTCGGACCACTTCATGCCCTCGCGCAGATAGATGGTGTAAACGGTGGCGTCCTCGTTTACATCGTAGCCCTTGGCCACGTTGGGCTCAACGCTGCCAAGCGTGGTAAAGCGGAACAGGCCTTCCTCGATGGGCTTGCCCGCGTCCCAGTTGCCGCCGCCGGCGGAGCGCTTCAGCTCGCCGCCGTAGGTGCCGATGGTCAGATAATCCGCATCCTCCACCATGGGCTCCTTGGGCAGGCGGTCCTTCACATCACCGTAGACACCCGCATCCGTAAGCATGGGGGCCTCCGTATAGGCGGCCGTTTCCGCAACGGCGGAGGCGGCGCCCACACATAGCATGAGAGCAAGCGCCAGAGAGATCCATTTGTTGAGATTACGCATACAATTCCTCCTATTCAAATCTTTATTGGGGTTTTCGCAACGTGTTGTTGCTTTTATTGTAGCACTTTGCAGGGCCAAATCTACGCATCAATTGCCTTTTTCGTTCCAACAGATTGCACATTTTGCTCTTTCCGTTTTCCCACCGCAGCCGGATTTGTGCGTTTCTGCCGGTAAACGATCATTCCATCCCTTTTTCCCATCGGAAATGCGGCCTTTTCAGCGTGAAATGCAATATGGCTATTGCCCGTCCACCCAATCTGTGCTACACTTTGAGGGACGTTTGATCCCCCCTCGCGGCCCGAAAAGGAGCCATCCCATGCTCATTCAAAACCTTGTGCTCTACGAAAACGAGTATTTCATCCACGTAAACAGGGAAAACGACCCGCTGTTCTACTTTTTTGATTATGACGTGCGCACAGCCGACATCAACATGCGGTTTCAGCACTTTCATACCTTCTACGAGTTGTGCATTCCCCTGTGCCCCCGCGCCACGCATTTTCTGGAGGGCAAGCCCTACGAGCTGCAAACCTTTGATATTCTCGGCATTCCGCCCACTGTGCTGCACATGACCCAGTACCCGGAGGGCGAGGCCTGCAAGCGCCTGATTGTGCGCTTCAACCTGCCGCGCGGCGTAGCGGGGCTTGGAAACGAGTACGAGCAGTTGCTGGGCATTTTTCACCGGGAGGTGCCCATTTTTCGTTTTTCGCCGGAAATCCGCAGCAGCGTTTTCCGAAAGCTCAACGATATTTTTCTGCTTGCACAGAAAACGGATCCCATGCGCAACCTGATTATCCATCTCAAATTTATCGAATTTCTCACGCTCCTGTTTCTGCATCAGGATCAGAACGAATACACGGACGAGGCGCAGATGACCCCCACCGAAAAAAAGATCTACGCCGTGGCCAGCTACATTCACACGCATTATGCAGAGCCGCTCTCGCTGGAATTGCTGGCGCAGAAGTTTTTCATCGGCAGCTGCTATCTTTCTCACCAGTTCAAAAGCATTACCGGCTTTACCCTGACGGATTACATTCAGATGACGCGGGTGCGCAATCTGCAGTCCATGCTGATTAACACCGGCATCCCCATCACCGAGGCCGCCCTGTCCTGCGGCTTTACCAGCTTTTCGCAGTTTAACCGCGTATTCCAAAAGCACATCGGCATGGCCCCCTCCCAGTACCGCAAGCAAAACCGCATGATTTCCGAATAATTTCAAAACCTCATCCGGCCAAATCAAACAGCCATGGGTTAAAGGCAAATGCTTGCTCCCATGGCTGTGATTGGTTTGCAGCGGAAAGCCCGTGTGATTTACCGGCTCAGATTTCTCGCAATGGCTTTGACCACCTCGTCTATGTCGATGGGCTTGGCGATATGGCCGTTCATTCCCGCATCCAGAGACGCCTGAACATCCTCGGCAAAGGCGTTGGCGGTCATGGCAATGATGGGAATGCTGCGGGCATCCGGCCTGTCCTGCATGGAGCGGATGGCCGCTGTGGCTTCGTAGCCGTTCATCCGGGGCATCATGATATCCATAAGGATCAGGTCAAAGGCATCCGGCGGATTGTCTGCAAAGAGATTGACCGCCTCGCTGCCGTCGCAGGCTCTGGTTACCTGGATTCCCAGTTCCTCCAGCTGTACCATGGCGATTTCCGCGTTCAGCTCATTATCCTCCGCCAGCAGGATTTTCACGCCCATCAGGTCTGTGCCGGCGGTGGAAGGTTCCTGTTTCTGCACCTTTCCTTCATCGGTCAGCTCCAGCGGAAGCTCTACGGTAAACGCTGAGCCCTCGCCCTTTTGACTGTTCACGCAGATCGTGCCGCCCATCAGATCCACATACCGCTTGGAAATGGCCATGCCCAGTCCCGATCCCTTGTACTGGGTTCGTGCACTGGATTCCTCCTGAGAAAACTCATCAAAAATGTGTGCAACAAACTCCTCGCTCATGCCCACGCCAGTGTCCGTCACCCGGTAGCGCACCGTGATGTGCCGGTCATCCGCGCCCGCAAAGTAGCTGGTTTCAAAGGTGATGGTGCCTCCGTCCCCGGTAAACTTTACCGCATTTCCCAGTATGTTTACCAGCACTTCCCGAATGCGCACGGCATCAGCAAGAACATAGCGGTTTTCCGGCTGCGCCAGATTGGTGTGGAATGTGATGTTTCTGTTGGACAGGAAGCCGTACATGATGCTGACCACGGTATCTGCGACCTCTCCAATATCCACGGGGATAGGCGCAAATTTGATTTTGCCGCTTTCAATCCGGCTGATATCCAGCACATCATTGATAAGGGTGAGCAGATGCTCGGAGCTTTCGCTGATTTTTTCCAGGCAGCCCCTTACCTCCGGCTTCGGCTCGTGCTTCATGGCGATGTTTGTAAAGCCGATGATCGCATTCATGGGCGTACGGATGTCATGGGACATGTTGTTAAGGAAGGTGGTTTTGGCGTGGCTGGCATTTTCCGCGGTATGGACGGCGTCTTCCAGCTTCTGATTGATTTTCTTGTCCTTGGTGCGGTCGGACAGATCCAGGATGTACTTTTTCTCACCCTGAATGTCCGTGCAGAACACCACCACACGGAACCAGAGCTCTTCGCCGGTTTTCCGGTGGATATACTCCCGATCCCACTGCTGCTGTTCACCGGTCAGAATGGTTGACAGCTGATCCAGAATATGAACCGTCTCATCGGAGCGGATCAGCTGCTCGATCACATGGATATCACGCAGAACCTGCTGCTCCGAAATGCCGACCAGCTTCTCGATGTTGGGGCTCACATACTCCACGCGAAGATCCTTGGCATCAACCATCAGGAAAACATCGTCTACGTTGATGGACAGCTTGGAGAACAGCTCGTCACGGGCCAGCAGGGCGTTGTCCTTCTGCCTGAGCTTCTGCCGGTTCTGTGTGATTACAGATAGCAGCAGCACAATGCCCAGGGCGATGCTGATGCCCGAGACTACGGTGATCGTCGTGGACTGAAGCTTGTTCATGCTGGCGTTGACCACCCCGGTGGGCACCACGCCCAGAACCGTCCAGCCCTGGAAATTCACGGATTCATAGACCAGGTAGTAGGACTTTCCGTCCACATCAAATACCGTCGCCCCGGAATTTCCCGCGAGAAAATCCTCATGCAGGGCGCTGACCTCCTCTTCGGTCAGACTGCTGCTCTTTTTCAGCATCGCCAGGAAGTTGAAGATATCCCGCATTTCCTCGGTGCCGTTGTTCACGACCACCCGCCCGTCAGGCAGAACCGCAAAGGTGCTGGCCTGTCCGGTGAAGGCGGAAATCTGCAAAGCTTCCACCAGATCGGAGTTGTTGAAGGTAATGGCAATGGCCTCATAGTCAAAGCCGCGGTACTGCCCCGGATCGACGGGGATGGCAAACACCATGATCTCCGGCTGATCCGGAACAACGGAGTTGACCACGATGGGCTGCTGCTCCAGGATCAGGGCAGGGAGCTGGTTCCGCAGATCCAGGTAGCCCGCCTGTCCCTCCAGCGTGATATAGTTGCCGTTTCGGGAGATGAAATAGAAATCCGTGAAATTGATTTCCTCCCGGGCGTAGTTTACATAGGTGACAACCTCCGCGTCGTTCTCCGCTTTCTCCAGATAGGGCGCCCACATCCGCATCCGGCTCCAGTTGACGGAAACCATATGATACAGGGTCTGATTCGCCTGGTGGAAGACCTCCGTCAGGTGGGCAGTGCTTTCATCGTAGATCGTCTGGGAGACGAAGTCAAAATAGGAAAAGCCCGCCCAGGCCAGTCCCACTGCCAGCGCAAGAACCACCAGCAAAGCAAGCAATCGTTTCATCATGGCGCTGCCCTCCTTTCCAATGTATGGTTTTGTTCTCAATTACCCGGAAGAATGGTCACATACTCCGTAGGCGCCAGGAACTGTCTCGTTATCGTCAGCGCCTCCTGCATACACTCCTGGCTGGAGTAGTCATTCACCAGATAGTCCTTCCGCTTTTCCTTCAGATCCTCCGGCATGGGACAGCCGCAGAAGCTGGGGTGCTCCAGGAAGTTGTCCGCGCCCACCAGCAGCACGGTGTAGGTGGCGTTGTCGTCCAGAGGCTCGCCCTTTATGGTCACATCCTCCAGACGGAACTTGCCCCGCTCATATTCGGTGACGGTGTACTCCAGACCGCTGGTGACGGGCATCAGGTTGCGGTGGCGGATGGGATTGGAGCCGTCCTCCTTCACGTTTACCAGCCAGTCCATGAAACGGCGAACCTCCGCGCCGGTATACTCGCCCCGGTAGATGGAGTTTCTGGCGGTGAGGATCCACTTGGCCTGCTGCAGGGTGTAGTCCCCGGCGTAGATGGAGGTGCTGGCCACCGGGGAGTAGGCGATGGCGATCTGGTCGTCAAAGGCGGCGCACAGGGTGTTCACCAGAGCGGAAGCAGCCTGGCTTCCGTGCTCGGTGAAGTCGTTGGAATAGGCGGCCTCCTGGGTGAACATGACCTCCACCGCGTCCGGATCGCGATAGTCCGTGATCTGCCGGTTGAAGGCGTCATAGGCGGCTTTCGCGTCATATTCGCCGGTCATCATTTTGTGACCCACATCCTGGGAGATGCCGAACACCTCGGTGGAGGCCAGACGCATATACAGGTGGTTGCTG
>JAEDGL010000163.1 GCA_016297535.1 Clostridia bacterium
CAACGTGGGTCTGGGCATTGTGCACTCCATGGCGCACGGCCTGGGCGCGCTGTATGATACCCCCCACGGCGTAGCCAACGCCATTCTGCTGCCCACCATTATGGAATACAACGCTCCCTGCACCGGCGAAAAGTACCGCGACATCGCCAAGGCCATGGGCGTGGAGGGCACCGAGACCATGACGCAGGAGGAATACCGCAAGGCCGCTGTGGACGCCGTGCGCAAGCTGAGCGCGGACGTTGGCATTCCCGCCGATCTCAAGCAGATTGTGAAGGACGAGGATGTGCAGTTCCTGTCCGAATCCGCCTATGCGGATGCCTGCCGCCCCGGCAACCCGCGCGACACCAGCGTGGAGGAGATTGCCGCCCTGTACCGCAAGCTGCTGTAAAAAATCTGTATCCTCAAACCTTTGCGCCCCGAACCCGCCCGGCGGGCTCGGGGCGCAGACTGTTGAAAAAACCTGGGGAGGTGTCGGAGGGCCGCAGCCCTCCGACTCTTGTTCCGAGCCCAGCGACCTGTGCGGTGGGCTCGGTTGCCTTGCGCAGCAAGGCTTCCTTGCAGGTTTCTCCGGCCGTGCGCATAGCGCACAGGAGAAACCTGTTTCGGCGGAAAAGATCGCGCAGCGAGCTTTTTCGACGTCCAAAGCCCCGAACCCGCCCGGCGGGTTCGGGGCTTTGGCATATATGGCGGGATTTGACAACCCCTGTCCCTGTGCATATAATGAATCTATTGCTACCCGAAGGGATGATGGCGCCTTGGTTTTTTCCAGCCTCAGTTTTCTGCTGTTGTTTTTTCCGCTGACGGTGGGCCTGTACTTTGCCGCGCCGGGTATTCGGTGGAAAAATACCATCCTGCTGCTTGCGTCCGTGCTGTTTTATGCATGGGGCGAGCCGGTGTGGGTGTTTGCGCTGCTGGGGCTGACGCTGCTGGTATGGGTGTGCTCGGCGGGCGTGGCGAAATGGCGCCACCGCTGGCTGCGCGCCCTGGCGCTTGCGGCGGGCGTGGCAGGGCCCATGGCCGTGCTGGTATGGGTCAAGTACGGCGGATTTTTGCTGGCGCCGGTGGCCCGCCTTTTCGGAGGCAGCATCAGGCCAGTAACCATGCCGCTTGGCATTTCGTTTTTCACCTTTCAGATTGTCACCTATGTGGTGGATGTCTACCGTAACAGGGAGCTGTATCAGAAAAATCCGTTTGACCTGCTTTTGTATATCAGCTGCTTTCCGCAGCTGGTGGCAGGCCCCATTGTGCGCTATCAGGATGTGGCGGATCAGCTGAGCAGCCGGACCACCACCATGGAGGATTTTACCGCCGGCATGAAACGCTTTGCCTGCGGCCTGGGCAAAAAGGTGCTGCTGGCAAACATCTGCGGCAAGGCCGTGGACGCGGTGGTTGCCAGTCATGCGCTGTACGGGGTAAGCACGCTGGGTGGATGGTATCTGGCGTTTCTGTACTCGCTGCAGATCTATTTTGATTTTTCCGGCTATTCCGATATGGCCATCGGCATGGGGCGCGTTTTTGGCTTTCGCTACGCCGAAAACTTCAACTATCCCTATATCAGCCAGAGCATTTCGGAGTTCTGGCGCAGATGGCACATTTCGCTGGGCACGTTCTTCCGCGAGTATGTCTATATTCCCATGGGCGGCAACCGCGTGGGCCGCGCGCGCCAGCTGTGCAATCTGCTGGTGGTCTGGGCGCTGACCGGCCTGTGGCACGGCGCAAGCCTCAACTTTGTGCTGTGGGGACTTTACTACTTTGTGCTGATCGCGCTGGAACGCTTTGTTTTCAAGCCTTTGCTGCAAAGGCTGCCCCCGCTTGTGCGGGGCGTGTGCACCTATGCGCTGGTGCTGGTGGGCTGGGTGATTTTCTATTTTACCGATCCGGCTCAGCTGGCCGTTACCCTCAAGGCGCTGGTGGGCATCGGCGCGCCTCTGGTAAGGCAGGAATTGTGGATGGTCCTCCGCCAGTTTTCGTGGTTCCCGCTGCTTGCGCTGGCGGCGGCCTTTCCGCTGTGGAAGGGGCTGCGCCAGGAGGTGCTGGACAGGCTGGACGGCGCGTACACGCTGTGGCTTTGCGCGGTGTTTGTGCTTAGCGTGCTGATGATTGTTGGCCAGAGCTACAACCCCTTTATCTATTTCCGCTTTTAACGGGGGTACGGTATGAAGAAAAATGGCAAGGGCTCTTTTCTGGCGGCGCTGTGGTGGCTGATGGGCAGCCTGTGCCTGGGGGCGCTGCTGCTGCTGCTTTCGCCCAGGGAGAGCCGCCTTTCGCAAAAGGAAAACCGCATGCTGGCGGGCTTTCCGCAGCTGACGGCACAAAGCCTTCAAAGTGGCGGGTTCTTTTCCGGCCTGGAGGATTTTTTGTGCGACGGGTTTTTTGGGCGCGATGAGGTGGTGGACTGGACGGATAGCGCCCTTGCCCTGTTTGACAAGCGCACCGAGGAGCAGCGGCAGATTCAGGAGGCAGCCGAGATCGAACGCCTGCTTGAGCAGGATGCGCAGGGTGGCGGCCAGACGCCTGAACCCACGATACAGCCCATGCTGACGCCTTCCCCTGCCCTGACGGAAACGCCCGCCCCAACGCCCACGCCTTCGGCTACGCCAATGGTCACCGCTACGCCAATGGTCACCGCTACGCTGGCGATTACCGCTACGCCATTGGCCACCGCTACGCCCACCCTTTCCCCGACCGCCGTGCCCACGGCCACGCCCAGGGTGATTGTTCCGCTGGAAAGCGGCGCGGAGTATACGCTGGAGCTGACGGGCGTAAACGGCAAAAACACGCATGTATACAGCTATCCGGCCGAAAACCTGATGGCCTTTGCCCAAACCCTGAACACGCTGGCCGGTATGCTGCCCGAGGACGGCGAGGTGCACTACCTGCAGGTGCCGGTATCCGGCGTGGGCCGCCGTGTGCGCACCAATCTGGCAACCTACAACGGCTGGGTTAGCACCATGGAGGATGCGCTGCAAACCCAGGTTGCCGGCAACGTCCATATCCACAACGCCCCCGCCATTCTCAACGACGCGCTGGTCAACAAGGAGGATGTGTTCTACCATACCGATCATCACTGGACGCCGCTGGGCGCCTGGTATGCGGTGAACAGCATCATGGAAAGCCGGGGCTATCCCACCATGCCCTTTGAGGAATACGCGTATTTTGCCCGCCTGATGGGCAGGGATGATGCCGGGCGCGAGGACTGGCTGCATCTGCTGGAGCCGCTGGCGCCCACGCACAGCTATGTGCTTACCCACCTTACCGAGGCCAAAGAACTGGATTTTATGAATCGGGAGTACCGCACCTACATCGCCTACATCAACAATACGCGCCTGCCCTGGCGCAGGTTTACGGGCGGGTTTGGCAACCAGCGCAGGGCGCTGCTCATCAGCGATTCGTTTGGCAATGTGTTTTTGCCCTACCTGCTGCCCTACTACGGCGAGGTGCATATGACCGACCTGCGCGAGAATTATTACAGCGAGAAGGATGCGGGCGGCACCTTCCGCGAGCTGCTTGCCTACCACGAGGTGGATGATGTGTACGTGGTGCTTTCCACGGCCAATGGCATCAACTCCTACAACAGCCTGACCGTTTTTGACCAGACCATTCGCAGATAAGGAGGCGGAAAAGATGAGCGAAAACCCCCGCGCCTCCGATAAACGCTTTGTGCGCTGGGCGGTGCTGCTTTCGGCGCTGGCGATGCTCGCGGTTATCGCGGGCGTGTGCCACTATGTGCACAAGCGCCCCCTGCAGGCGGCGGAGAATGCGAAAAACGCCGCGCTGGCTGCGGATTTTGAGCAGATGCAAACCGCGCTGGACAAGCTGGAAACCCTTGACCGGCCGGAGCTTTATTATGATACGGTGCTGGATTGCGCCCGGCTGGCCGATTATCACGGCCGTCAGGAGCTGGCGCTGGCGCTGCTTTCGCAGCCCCGGACGGATGAGGATGCCTACGCGGCCTTTGCCGAAACCGCGCAGGAGCTGACCGCTATGGTTGTCTATCATCAGGCGCTTGGGTTGTATGAGAGCGGCGATTATGCCCGCGCCGCGCGCATGGCGGTGCAGGTGGACGGCTACGAGCCCGCCAGAGCCCTGTACGAGCTGGCGCAGGCAGCCTATCAGGCCAGCCTTCCCACGCCTCAGCCCACGCCCGTTCCCACCCCTGTGCCCACGCCGGAGCCTGCGGCTGCGTCCGAGCCAACACCCCAGCCCGAAGCCTTTTCCCTGCTGCCGCCGGGCCGGCTGGCAGCGGGCTTTGCCCATACGGTGGTGCTGCTGGAGGATGGCACCGTGCGCGCCTTTGGCGACAACAGCCATGGCCAGCTGGAGGTAAGCGGCTGGCGCAACGTGGTTTGGGTGGCCTGCGGCGCCTATCACACGCTGGGCCTTACCTCCGACGGGCGCGTGCTGGCCTGCGGCGACAATACCTGCCAGCAGACGGAGGTTTCGTTCTACACGGGCGTCAGGGCCATTGCCGCGGGCGATTACGCCTCGTTTCTGCTGCTGGAGAGCGGGCAGGTGATGGCCACCGGCTATCTGAGCTATGATTTTCTCGACGGGCTCCCGGCGGCGCAGGCCGTCTGGGCGGGCAGCTACGGCCTGCTGGTGCAAACGGCGGATGGACTGCAGGCCTCGCATCCCGGCATTGCGCTGCAGGCGGACTGCTGTCAGATCGCCGTTTCGCGCGGCTATGCCGTGGGTGTGGATGCACAGGGCGTTACGCACAGCACCACGGCGCTTGTGCCGCAATGGACGGGCGTAGCATTCCTGAGCGCGGGGGAGAACGCTGTGCTGGCTCTTACGCAGGACGGCCGGGTGCTCAGCCACGTGTTTGACCGCCACAGCCGTTATTCCCTTTCGTTTTCCCAGCCCGTGCTGGCGGCTGCGGCCGGGCCCAATCACTGCGCGTTTCTCACGGCGGACGGCGCGCTGGAAATTCGCTATTCGGACGGGCGCAGCCGCCGTCATCAGCTGAACTGAGGCAAAGGAGGATTTTCACCATGTACAAAACCGGCGTATACTTCGGGCGCTTTCTGCCGCCGCACCGCGGCCATCTCTACCAGATGATCGAAGCCTCCACCCGCTGCGAGCACCTGATTGTGGTGATTTCCGACAACCGCAGGCAGACCCGCGACATCTGCGAGGAGGCGGGCATTCCGGAAATCTCCTACCGGCTGCGCAAGCAATGGATCTCCCAGCAGATTCAGGATATCGAGCACATCAGCGTGGAGGTGCTGGATGAGAGCGACATTCCCGTCTACCC
>JAEDGL010000020.1 GCA_016297535.1 Clostridia bacterium
GGCAGAATAAAGATGAGCGGAATCAGCAAAAACACCTTGCGCAGCAGCGCCAGAAACAGCGACACTTTGGCGCTGCCCATGGAAACAAACACCTGCTGGCATCCATGCTGCAAGCCAAACAGAAAAATTGCCGCCATATAAATGCGCATTGCGTGCGCGGTGGCCTGCGTCAGTGCAGCGTCGCTGGTAAAGGCCATGGCAAATACCTGCGGCGCAGCCATGGCCACTATCCAGATCAGCGTGGAATAGCTGACGCAAATAATCAGCAGCAGCCTGTAACAGCTGCCTACGCGCTTTTTGTTGCCCGCGCCGTAGTTAAAGCTGATAATGGGCTGCGCACCCTGGGTAAGACCCTGCAAGGGCATAAGCGCAAAATTCATTACACTGGACAGGATGGTCATGGTACCTACCGCAATGTCGCCGCCATAGCGCAGCAGCGACGAGTTAAAGCTGATGCTGAGCAGGCTTTCGGTGGACTGCATGACAAACGCGGCCAGACCCAGCGCCACGCAGGGCAAATAGACCGACGGCTGAATACGCAGATTCTCCCTGCGCATTCGTAGCGTGGTTTTTTTGCCCGTCAGAAAGCACAGCACCCATGCGGCGGAGATCCCCTGCGACAGGATGGTGGCAAGCGCCGCGCCCTTTACCCCCAGGCCGAAAACAAAAATCAGGACCGGATCCAGCACAATGTTGCAAACCGCGCCGATCAGCACGGTGAGCATGCTGATTTTGGAAAAGCCCTGCGTGGTAATAAAAGGGTTAAGGCCAATGGAATACTGCACCGCAATGGTGCCGATGGCATAGATGGACATATAGTCCCACGCATAGCCAATGGTTTCCTCGCTTGCGCCAAACAGCAGCAGCGCCTGACGGCCAAACAGCAGCAGCGCCAAAGTAAGCGCAACGGCCACAATGGTAAGTCCCGCCGCACAGTTACCCAAAATGCGTTCGGCCTCCTCGCGCTTGCCGCGACCCATCATAATGGCCGCGCGCGGCGCACCGCCAACGCTTGCCAGAGAGGCAAACGCCATCACCAGCACAATCAGCGGCATGGTTACGCCCAGCCCGGTCAGCGCCATCGCGCCCTCCCCCGGGATATGGCCGATATACATCCGATCCACCACATTGTAAAGCAGATTGACCACCTGCGCGGCAATGGCTGGCAGCGAAAGCTGCCACAGCAGTCTGCCAACCGGCTTGGTTGCAAGATCATTGTCTCTTTTGCTTTGCATAAGCTTCCTCCTGTACGTTTTCCAAACGCAAAAACCATTATAAAATTGTTTGGGCGGAAATGCAAGCCCGGCTTCGGATTGACAACGCTCTCCGCCCGTGGTAGACTGCACCTGAAACCTGTACCAAAGGGGACGTGAGCGGATGTACAAAGGGCTGATGGTGGTTAACGCCTTTTTGCATACCACAAAGTTTGATGATCTGTACCATACGCTGCTGGAAGCTGCGCAGCAGTGCGGCATGGCGCTGGATGCGGCTACCAACGCCGAGCTGAGCCTGGCCGTTTGCACGGGAAAGCTTGTTCCATCGCATTATGATTTTGTGCTGTTCTGGGATAAGGACGTGCAGCTGGCCATGCAGCTGGAAAATATGGGCATGCGCGTGTTTAACTCCGCCCAAAGCATTCTTTGGTGCGATGACAAGGCGCTTACCTATCTCAAGCTGGCCCCTCACGGCATTCCCATGCCCCGCACCATCCTTGCACCCAAAACCTTTCCCAACATCGGCTATACGGATCTTTCGTTTGTGGATGATGTGGCGGATGCGCTTGGCTTTCCCATCGTGCTCAAGGAATGCTTCGGCTCCTTTGGGCAGCAGGTGTATCTGCTTCATGACATCGTCTCTCTGCGCCAGAAGGTGCGTGAGCTGGCGGGTACGCCGCTTTTGTTTCAGGAGCTGATTACCGAAAGCTTTGGCCACGATATTCGCATCAACGTGGTAGGCGGACGCGTAGCCGCCAGCATGCTGCGCCGCAGCACCGATGGCGACTTTCGCAGCAACCTTACCCGCGGCGGCGCCATGGAAAGCTACACCCCCACAGGCGCCGAAGCCGCGCTGGCCATTCGCGCAGCCCGGCTGCTGGAGCTGGAGTTTGCCGGTGTGGACATTCTGTTTGGAAAAAATGGCCCTGTTTTGTGCGAGGTCAATTCCAACGCGCATTTCAAAACCACGCTGCAATGCACAGGCGTAAACATGGCCGTGGAAATCATGCGCCATATCGCCGGAAAGCTGGCTGAAGAATGAAAAAACTGTGGCTTCTTTACGATGATGCCGATTTTATCATCAACCAGGGCTTTGCCCGCATGATGCAGGAACGCGGGAAACCGCTGGGCCTTGCGGTGGAAGCCGTGCTGATGAGCGAGCTTGTGCTGGGCATGCAGGAAAACGGTCAACCCGTCTGCAAGCGAAACGGCGAATCCGCGCGGCCGGACGCAATTCTGTCCAGGCAGCGCGATGCGTTTGTCAGCGAGCAGTTTGAACGCATGGGCATTCCTGTGTTCAACAATTCGCTCGTCTGCCGCATTTGCAACGACAAACGGATCACCTATCAGTTTTTGCAGGGATTCCCCATGCCGCAGACCGTGTTCCTATCCCCCACCCGGCAGGATCCGCCTGAGGGAACGCGCTTTCCCGTGGTGGTAAAGCCCGCATGCAGCCATGGCGGCGACCGTGTGCTGGTGGCTCACAACGAACACGAATGGCGCGAAGCGGCCGCCCGTATTTTGCCTCAGCCCGCCCTGCAGCAGGCTGTTGTAACCGAAGCTGGACGGGATCTGCGCGTGTACGTGCTGGGCGGACAAATTCTGGCGGGGGTCATGCGCACCGCACGCACCGGTGTGGTGAGCAATTTCAAGCAAGGCGGTCATGTGGCGCTGCACCAGCTTACCGATGCGGAACGGGAGCTTGCCCAGCGCGTAATCGACCGTTTTGAGCAAGCCGGCGCGCCGCTGCATATGGCGGGCGTGGATCTTTTGTACGACCACGGCCATCCCGTTCTTGGCGAAGTGGAGGATGTGGTGGGCAGCCGTATGCTCTACAACACCAGCGAGATCGACATCGTCGCGCTGTATCTGCAGCATATCGCCAAAATACTGCATGCCCGGTGACACATTCAGCAATCTATGCTATAATCAATCTGTTTAACTCAAAGCGTGAGGGAGGCAGCATTCTTGATTCCTTTCAATATTCCCCCATATTTACCCGAATGCTCCGTTTATGTGGAGCAGGCCATTCAAAACCACAAAATATGCGGAGACGGCGTATTTACCGGGCGCTGCAACAAAGCGCTTGAGCAGATGACCGGCGCACACCGCGCGCTGCTCACCACCTCCGGCACATCCGCCCTGGAAATGGCGGCTTTGCTGATGAATATTCAGCCCGGCGACGAGGTCATCATGCCGTCCTATACCTTCTGCTCCACGGCCAACGCCTTTGCGCTGCGCGGCGCGGTGATTGTGTTTGTGGATGTAGATCCCCTTACCATGAACATCGATCCCGCCTGCGTGCGAGCCGCCGTAACCCCCAAAACAAAGGCCATTGTGCCTGTTCACTACGCAGGGGTGTGCTGCGACATGGACGCTTTGCAGGCCATTTGCGACGAGTATGGCCTGCTGATGTGCGAGGACGCCGCGCAGGCTGTAAGCTCCGCCTACAAGGGCCGCCCCGCCGGATCCATGAGCACGGTTGGCTGCTTCAGCTTCCACGAGACCAAAAACTTCTCCATGGGCGAGGGCGGCGCGGTGCTGGTGCAGGATCCCGAGCTGGCCGAACGCGCCGAGATCATCCGCGAAAAGGGCACGGACCGCAGCCGCTTCTACCGCGGCCAGGTGGACAAGTATACATGGATTGATATTGGCTCCTCCTTCCTGCCCAGCGAGCTAAACGCCGCCTACCTGCTTGCCCAGCTGGAGCAGCATGAGCGGATTACCGCCGCCCGCATGGCCTGCTGGAATCAGTATCACGCCGCGTTTGAGCAACTGGAAGCCAAAGGTTGTCTGAGGCGCATGCATGTTCCCGCGCACTGCACGCACAACGCGCACATGTATTATATTGTGCTTAACTCTCTCAGCCAGCGCACTGCCATGATTGAGCACCTCAAAAACAACGGAGTAAACGCCGTGTTCCACTACGTTCCCCTTCATTCTGCCGCGGCAGGCCTGCGTTTTGGACGCTTCCACGGCGAAGACCGGTACACCACCAACCTGAGCGAGCGTCTGCTTCGGCTGCCGCTGCACTATGGTTTGAGCGAAGCGGACTGCAGCAAAGTGATCGAAGCCGTATCTTCTTTCTTTGACTGATCAGCAGCCAAACAACACCTGAAAGCCCGGAAACCTGCAGCCTCCGGGCTTTATTGATTGCGATGCAAACCCCAAAAAGGATCCTTGCTTCCGGTATCTGCCCGTATCACCAATCAAAGGAGCCATTGATATGTTCTCATTCATCAGGAAGCTTTCCAAAAGGGAGCGCTCGATTCTCTATACCTGCTTTTTTGCCTTCTTCTGCAATGGTTCGCTGGCTCTGATGATGGGCTCGGCCATTCCCGATCTCAAGGCCGCCTACCAGCTGTCCGATACGCTGAGCGGATTGTTCCTGTCCGCCCATTCGATTGGCAACCTGATTGCCGGGTTCATCAGCGGTATTGTGCCGTTGTATCTGGGACAGAAGAAATCCATTCTCCTGCTCAGCTCCCTGGCCTTTATCGGCTTTACCATGATGATTGTCTGGGGAAACCCGGTCTGGCTGTTTCTGGCCTTTGTGTTTACCGGGTTGGGGCGCGGCTCCGTAACCAACTTTGACAACCGCATGGTCAATCAGATATCCGGGGGCAGTCCCGTGGGCACCAACCTGCTGCACAGCTGCTTTGCCGTTGGCGCCATTCTGACGCCGCTGATCTTTCTGGCGGTAAGCCGCTGTATGGGCTGGCGCGCGGCGGTGGGCGTGGTGGTGCTGTTTGGTTGCGTAAGCCTGTTTAATCTTAGCCGCATGAAGCTCCAGCAGGATCATCTGGATCGCCGGGACAAGACCAACAGCACGGTTTGCTTTCTGAAAAATCCAAGCTTCCTGATCCTGGCGATGATGATGTTTTGCTACCTCTGCTCCGAATATGCCATTAACGGCTGGCTGGTAACCTATATTCAGAACAAGGAATCCCTGTTGCTGGGCTTTGGCAAAACAGGCGATGAGCTGACCGCCGCGGTAAAAGCATACAGCCAATCCATGGCCACACTGCTGTGGTCCGTGATGCTGGCAGGACGCTTGTTTTGTGCATGGCTTTCCGGCCATGTGCATCAGAAGCTGCTGATGATGGTTTCCAGCTTTGGCGTAGCGGCCTTTTATGGCCTTCTGCTGGTAAGCTCCACCATTCCCATGGCAACCGTCTGCGTGGCCGGACTTGGCTTTTGCATGGCCGGTATCTGCCCCATGATTTACTCCGACGCAGCCATTTTTACCAACACCTATCCCCTGGCCACAAGCTTTATTCTGGGCATCGGCTCCGGCGGCGCCATCCTGATGCCCACGGTGGTGGGCTCGCTGGCGGAGCGCTTTGGCTTTACCGGCGGTATGAGCGCGATCTTTGTAACCATCGTGCTGCTTGTAGTGTTCTCGGTGCTCAACGTAACGGTGAAAACCCGCGTGCCCAAGGAATACCAGGCGCAGGCATAAATTCGGCATGTCAAAAACTTGCTGCGAAAGTTTTTTAACAGTCAGAAGGGTCTGCCACGGCAGACCCTTCTTTCTTATTGTTTTAAAAGCGCATCAGCCAGTTCCTTCATGCTGCGTACGCTCAGCTCCGCGTCCAGATCAGGGAAATAACCGTCCGGATCAAACAGAATCCCCTTCATGCCGGCGTTGTGACCGGCCATCACGTCGATGTCTCGGTCGCCAATCATGGCGCAGACTTTGGGCAAAAGGTGATTGCGCGCCATCAGCGAAAGCAGCGCGTCCGGCGCGGGCTTGAGCGGAAACGGATCCGATCCCAGCACGGCGTCATCAAAGTAAAGCCACAGCTTTTCGCGCTTAAGCTGGTCAATGGCGCTTTGATGGCTATGCGTATAAAGATAGTGGTGAAAGCCCGCATCGTGCAGCCGCCTGAGACAATCCGGCAGGCCTTCGTAAGGGGGATCGCTATGCGGCTGATTGTGATAAAACCGGTATGGCGCCAAAATCTGCTCGCAGGTCAATCCGGCCTGACGGGCGCACCAATCCGCCGCATGACTGACGGAGCCTTTCATCAGCCGCATCAGCGTTTCCTGATCCACCAGGTGGGAAAGTCCCAGATCCTCCAGCCCCTTCATAAAGGAGCTGCAGATTTCCGGGTAGGAGTTAAATAGCGTTCCGTCAAAATCCCAGAACAGATGGCGTACCTCGTTCATCCTTCGTTCTCCTCACTGTGGTCTTCGGTGGCTTCCTCCCCGGAAGAACCGGCAATAACCTTGCTCACCAGCGCTTTTTCGATGCGGTGTTCCAGAATGCTTTCCACCTGCACGCGCAAGCCGTTGATGGTTACCTCGGGCCTGGCGCCATCCTCGGGAATACTGGAAAACAGGCTGAAAACCATGCCGCCCAGCGTGTCGTATTCTTCCTCCAGAGGCAGCTCCATATCCAGTGCTTCCGCAAGGGTATCCAGCGCCACGGTGCCGTTTACGCGCCACAGGTTTTCTTCCAGCTGTTCGATCTCCGCATCCTCCTTGGGATCGAACTCGTCGTAGATGTTGCCCACAATCTCTTCCAGAAGATCCTCCATGGTTACAATACCGCTCATGCCGCCGTATTCATCTACAACGATGGCAAAATGCACCTTCTGCTTTTGCATATTGCTAAATAGTCTATCCGCCGGGACCGTTTCAGGAACCATATAGGGCTTGCGTAGCAGCTGACGCAGCGTTTTGCGGGGGGTAGCATGGGTATTGAGCAGAAAATCGCGTGTGTTGAGGATGCCCAGAATATCATCCGTATCATCGCCGTACACAGGAAAACGGCTCAGTCCGCTTTCGCGGATGGTTTGCAAAACGTCCTCCTCGGCCGCGTCCGCCTGAATGGCCACCACATCCATGCGGTGCACCATCACATCCGCCGCCGTATTGTTGTTGAATTCAAAGATGTTTTCAATCATGGTGCGCTCGTCCTGCTCGATCGCTCCGCTCTCGCTGCCGATATCCACCATCATGCGAATTTCTTCCTCGGTTACTTCTTCGCCGCCATCGTTGGGGTTGATGCGAAACAGGCGAAGAATGCCGTTGGTGCTTACCGTAAGCAGCCACACCAGCGGGGCAAAAAGATGAGAGACGGTTTGAATGATCTGACAGGAGAAGCGCGCGACCTTTTCCGGCGCCTGCAGGGCAATGCGCTTGGGAACCAGCTCGCCCAGCACAATCATGAAATAGCTGAGAACCAGAGTGATGAGCACAACGCATAGCGTATGCAGCACCGCGGGCGAAAGCAGCGAAAAGCCAGCTGCAACGGCTGCATTTGCCAGCAGCGAAGCAAAGCTGTCGGCCGCAAACGCGCTGGCCAGAAAACCGCTCAGCGTGATACACACCTGAATGGTGGATAAAAAGCGCGTGGGCGATTCAATCATTGCAAGCATTTTGCGCGACAGTGGATCGCCGTCCTCAGCCTGCTTGCGTATGCGGTTTTCATTCAGAGACACGACTGCCGTCTCTGTTGATGCAAAAAAGGCGTTGATCAGGATCAGAATCAATTGAACCAGCAATTGACTGCCTATGGGATCGTCCAAGGAAAACCCTCCTTAATGTGCAGCAAAGTGCCGCAGGATTGTTTGATTATACCACAGCTCCGAAGGAAAAGCATCAAACTTTTATAAAGGATTTGGAAAAATACTGTAAAATCATAAGACCAGACCACCCATGCAGCGAAAGAAAAACGATCCTTTCTTATTTTCTCTGAACCGGTGCATGTGTTTTTTGCAATTTTTGTTGATAAATCTTGCAAAACAAGGTTTATTCTGTTATAATATCGAAGATTTGAGCATTTTTCAAGGAGGACGGTATCATGACCACCAAAGCGAGCAACAACAAACTGGCAGTCAAGATGATGATCGCGATGATCGCAGGCATCGCGGCAGGCCTGATCTTTATGGCCATTCGCGAAACCATGGGCAGCGACTCCGCCGTATGGACAACCTTGAACAACCTTCTCTTCCAGGATATCACCGCCGCAGGAGCCAACCGGGCTATCGGTTTGTTCTACATTGGCGGACAGCTGTTTGTACGCAGCCTTCAGTCGGTTATCGTACCGATGGTGTTTACCTCCATCGTGCTGGCGATCGGTACCATCCGCGACGCCTCCATGCTGGGCCGCGTTTCTCTGAAAACCTTTTTCTGGTTTCTTCTGACCAGCGCTATTGCACTGCTGCTGGCAGGGATGATCGGCCTGTTCTGCTATAACGCCGGGTTGTTCAACACGGTTATCGAGGGCGTAAGCGCCTCCACCGGATCTACCGGCTCCAACCCGTTGAATGTAATCCTCAATATCATTCCAAGCAACATTACCGCCGCCTTCAGCACCAACTCCGGCGTGCTGAGCCTGGTGTTCCTGGCTATTGTGGTGGGCCTTGCGCTCAACAAGCTGGGTTTGAGCGCCGGCAGCTCCATCACCAAGCTTTGCAAGGAAGTGAGCGATATCATTGTTGTGTTCCTGAACTTTGTGGTTAACAAGTTTGGTCCCGTGGCCATCTTCATGCTGCTCAGCCGCACCTTTGCCACCTACGGCATTACCTACCTCAA
The DNA here is from genome assembly GCA_016297535.1 of Clostridia bacterium. Classification (GTDB taxonomy): domain Bacteria; phylum Bacillota; class Clostridia; order Christensenellales; family Aristaeellaceae; genus Limiplasma. Next base: position 8,760 of record JAEDGL010000020.1, read on the forward strand.
ACCCGCCTTTGCTTACGTGGCAGTTACCGTGCTTTTGCTGCTGTGCTTCCTGTTCATTGGCTATCCGATTGTACTGTCCATTGCCACCCGGATGAATCCCATGGTGTTTGTAAAAAAGATTTTCAAGGTGATTGTGTTTGGCTTTTCCACCAGCTCCAGCGCGGCTACCCTGCCCCTGAATGTGGAAACCACCACCAAGGAGCTGGGCGTTGACAAGCAGATCGCTTCCTTCGTACTGCCCCTGGGCATGACCATCAACATGGATGGCACCGCCATCATGCAGGTAATCGCCACCCTGTTCTTGGCAGGCGTAGGTGGCTACAGCGTATCGATTCCCGCTTTGCTGCTGATCATGATTCTGGCGCTGATTGCCAGCGTCGGAACGCCCGCAGCGCCGGGAGCAGGCGCGGTGGTGCTGTTTACCATCCTCAGCGGCGTTGGTTTTACGGGCGAGGCGGCCATGATGGGCTATACGCTGATTCTGGCCATCAACCGCCCCATTGAAATGCTGGTTACCAGCTTGAACTGCGTTGGCGACTCCGTAGCTGCCGTAGCGGTTGCAAAGAGCGAAAACAAGCTGGACGAAACCATTTACAACGGTTGATCCCTGAAAGCGAAAAACGGTTTTGGCGGCATTGGCGAAAAGCGAATGCCGCCATTTTCAAACAATGAAAATGGCATGGCGATTGAAGCCATGCCGTTTTCAATTGATGGGTTCAAGGGGATGCCATGGATCTGGGTCAGGCCACTTCAAACCCCACCAGCAGTCCGCCATGCTCGGCATAAAAGCTGCACAGCGCGCCGGTAACGCCAATTGCAATATCCGCTGCAGGGAAAAGCTTGAGGATCGTCTGGCGCAGATGGTCGGCCGCGGCCGCGTTATCGCAGTGGTCAATGCGCATCTTTCCGCCCTTGTATCCCATTTCGCTGATGTGCTTCACGATTTCCGGTATCAGCTTTTTTTCGCCGCGAGCCTTGCCAATGGGCTGCAGCGTGCCTGTATCGCTGGCCTTGCCGATAAGACGGATGCCCAGAATACCGGCCACGGCTGCCACAGCGGCGGAAACTCGCCCGTTGTTGGCCAGGTTGTGCAAAGACTCCAGCGAAAACAGAAGGCGGGTTTTTTGCTGATAGGCTTTTACCTGATGGATGATGGCCTCGTAAGGAAGCTTTTCCTTAAGCAAATCCCGGATTTTTTCAGCCATCAACGCCATTTCGGGACCGGTAGAGAAGGAGTCGAACACATGCACCCGCCGGTTGGGATGCTGCTCCTGATAGGTATGCGCCGCAATCTCCGCTGCGTTGTAGCTGCCGGACAAATTGCTGCTAATGGTTATGCAAAATACATTTTCCGCGTCGCCAAAGGCATCCAGGTATTCACCCACACCCGGGCAGGAGGTGGAAGCCTTGCCCTTATGGCTTTTCAAAAAATGAACCATTTCCATCGGGTCAGTCTGCTCGTTATCCACAAATTCCCTGTCCCCCGCAAGAATCTTAAGCGGGACGCTGGCAAAATCAACGCCTTCAAAATGCAAAAGATCTCCAGAAGAGTCCAATACAATCCTGCTGCTCATACCGTTCTCCGATCTGTCGTTTGTTACAGCAAAGCTGTCTTTTTGTAATATAGCAGATTTTCATCACTCCGTCAAGAGTTCTTTGAAAACCGATTGACAGTTTTTTGTTTCCGCGTTAGAATGTCAGTCTAAGAGACATTTTCTGCTGCAGAGGAGTACCATGACCATTTATTTCGCACCATTGGAAGGCGTGACGGATGCCGTTTTCCGCCGTACGCATGCCGCCTGTTTTTCGGGGGTGGATCAGTATTTCATTCCCTTTGTAAGTCCGACGCACCATCTGGTTTTTACCCCCAAGGAAAAGCGCGCGGTTTCTCCGGCCGAAAACGCCGGTTTTCACGCTGTACCGCAAATTTTGAGCAAGAACGCCCCGGAGTTTCTCTGGGCGGCTCAGAAACTGCGGGAGCTGGGATATGAGGAGGTCAATCTCAATCTTGGCTGTCCCTCCGCAACGGTTACAAGCAAGGGAAAGGGCAGCGGCATGCTGCGCGAGCTTGGCGCTCTGGAAGCCTTTCTGGATGAAATCTTTGCCCACGCTCCCCTGGCCATCTCCATCAAAACGCGCATCGGCTTTGCGGCCCGGGAGGAATGGAACGCCATCTGGACGCTGCTTTCCCGTTATCCGGCAAGCAAATTCATCATCCATCCACGCACGCGAGAGCAGTTCTATACCGGTTCTCCCTGCCGGGAGGCCTATGCCGGCACGCTGCAAACCGCCCGGTCCCCCGTGGTGTACAACGGGGATCTTTTTACCGCAGAGGATTGCCGCAGCCTGCTGGAAACCTATCCGCAAACCGCTGCTTTGATGATTGGCCGCGGGCTGCTGGCCAATCCGGCGCTGGCACAGGAGCTGAACGGAGGAGTCCGGCTAACCCGCGAAGCGCTGCGTGCTTTTCATGACAGGCTTTACGATGCCTATTTGCAAAGCCACCCCAGAAATGTGGCGCTGATCCGCATGCGCGTAATCATGAACTATCTGGCCTGCTGCTTTGTGGAGCCGCGAAAAGCGCTCAAAGCCATCCGCAAAACCCAGAACGAGGCCGCCTACCGCCAGGCGATCGACCACCTGTTTGGCGAGTACGAGATGTGCACAGTCCCCCGCTTTCGAAGCCAGGAGGAGGAGTGCCCTTAGGGGCAGGCTCTCCCTCCTGAGTTGAGTTATGCGCTCATCCTTTGGTTGGCGATATGCTTCATTTTGGAGATGGACAGCACACAAATGACGATCGTAAACACATCCGCAAGCGGCTGCGCAAAATAGATGCCCCGAACGCCAAGCAGCCTGGGCAAAATGAGAATGGCGGGAACATACAGCAGCCCCTGCCTGATCATGGACAGGAACAGACCGTAGCCCGATTCGCCGATCGTTTGATAGGTAATCGTCATCATATAGCACAGCCCAAAGGCGATATACAGCGCCACCTGGGAGATCAACAGGTTGGCTCCGTAGGAGATAATGGCGGGGGTCTGATTAAACAGGCCAATCAAAGGCCTTGCGAGCACGGTGTATGCCACCGTTACCAAAACAGACAGAAGGATGGATCCCTTCAGCGCAAACCTCACCGTTTCCTGGAACCGGCTTTGATCCTTGGCGCCAAAGGAATAGGCCGCCACAGGCTGATACCCCTGCATAAAGCCCATGATCAGGTAGCAGCCGATCAGGATCAGCCGCTGCACAACGCCATAGGCGGCGATGATCAAATCGGCATCGGCAAGAGACTTGGCCGCAATGTTCGTCATGGATGTGGCAACGGACAGGCAAATCTGGATAACGGCGGAGGGAATGCCGATCACCGTGACCGTTTTCAGCATGAAAAAGCTGGGATGAAAGAACCTGGGGCTGATCTTGAGGATGGAAAACCCGCCAAAATAAAAGCCGCTCAGGATAAACAGCGTAACAAACTGGGAGATGGTGGTTGCCAGCGACGCGCCCTCCACGCCCATGCCCAGACCCCAGTCGAACATAAAGACCGGGTCCAGGATTACATTCAGCGCGGCGCCTGTGACCATGGCAATGGAGGAAATGCGCGCGGAGGATTCCGCCCTGGCGGCGCTGTTCATACACTGCGCAGGCAGGTTGGCAAGCGCGGCGATGAACATCCAGAACGCGTAGTCCTTCGCCTCCGGCAAAACCGCATCCGAAGCGCCAAAGGCTTTCAGCAGCAGCTCAATCAAAACGATGCCGCCTATGCAAAGCGCTATGCCAATGGCGACAGACAGTGCAAAAATTCCCGTAACAACCGAATTGGCTTCTTCTTTTTTGCCGGCTCCCAGAAAACGTCCTGCAACCACCGCCGCGCCGGCAGAAAAGATGTTTTCCACCGACACCATAATCAGCAGGATGGGCAGCGTTACACCCACCGCCGCCAGCGCGTTGTCGGAATGGAGCAGACCGATATAGGCGGTATCCACAATGTTGTAAATGGCCTTTGCCAGCAAAGCCAGCGTGGCCGGAACGGCCAGCTTAACGACGGCCTTGGAAGGTTTTAGTTTTCCCAGAACCGTATTGGCATTTTGAGTTGACTTTTCCATTTCTTCTTACCTTTCTCTTCGAATAATCCCGTACAGGAAAATTTCCAGAACATTCTGGCATTGTTTTTCGTGCTTCTCCAAATCAAGCTTTCCCTTCTCGCATGCCTCAAAGTGCACGTTCAGGGAATCCTGCAGGAAATGAAGCGTGCTGACCATTTCTGTGATGGATAGATCCTTGCGCAGCGGAACATTTTCCAGCATTGCCGTCAGATACTTGCCGTTAAACGCATGAAAGGAAGCCTTGATCCGGTTCATTTCTTCCATCAGACTTTGCGGCGGCATCATGATCGCCTCGGCGAGGATGCGGGCATACGCGGATACGTATCAAAAAACCCCGAGCGAGCCTGAAAATACCTGATCAGCTTTTCTTTTTCGGAGGTTTCGTTTTGATCCTCCAGTCTCCCCCTGAGGTAGACAATGAGCCGGTCAAAGCATTCCTCCACGCAGTACAGATACAGCTTATCCTTGGACTCAAAGTAGTGATAGATAATTCCCTTCGAAATGGCCCCGGTTTGGCAGATCATATTCAGCGAGCCGCCTTCATAGCCATGCGCCGAGAAGACCCGCAGGGCGCTGTCGATGATCTTCTTTTTCGTTTGCTGATTTTTTAGCTCTCGTTTCATAAATCCCCTCAAAAAAATATTGACCATGTGGTCGATAATGATTATATCCAAAGAAACGGCTTTCTGGTCAATAGGTGCAGAGAAAATGTTTCGGTTTCTTCCTTTTGCGTATCCCCCATAGCATGTGCCAACCCGGATCGCGCCATCAGATGGGCAAAGAAAGCGGGATGGACAAGGCACTCAGGCAGGAAAACCGTTTGAAAACGTGGAATTGAACAATGTGCTTCCAGGATGACAACCAATCGTCCATACCGTTTTTGATGAGGAGTTCTGCCATGAGAATTCTCAATTTTGGGTCTTTAAATCTGGATTACGTGTATCAGGTACCGCATTTTTTAACGCCCGGAGAGACGATGGCGGCGTCCTCCGTTGCTGTGGTTCCGGGAGGAAAGGGACTGAACCAGAGCATCGCGCTGGTACGGGCGGGCGCGGATGTCTGGCATGCCGGCACGGTTGGCGCGGGGAGCGATGTGCTGACCGAATTGCTTGCGTCCTCGGGCGTCAATCTCACCTGGCTCAAGCGCGGCGAGGGCATTCAGGGCAGCGCGATCATTCAGGTTACCCCTGCAGGCGAGAACGCCATTCTGCTCTGCGGCGGTTCCAATCGGGAAATTACCGCGCAGCAGGTGCGGGAAACCATCAGCCACTTTGATTGCGGCGACTGGCTCATTTTGCAAAACGAGGTTTCCTGCCTGAAAGAAATGGTGGAAGAGGGCAAAAAGCGCGGCATGCATGTGGTTCTCAATCCCTCGCCCTTTGAGGAAAAGCTTTTGGAGATGAACATCGGCCTGATTGACTGGCTGTTTATCAACGAGGTTGAGGGAAGACAGATGACCGGCATTACGGATCCGGATGGAATACTGAATGCTTTGCACAGCCGTTATCCGCAAATAAGCACCGTGCTTACGCTGGGAAAAGAAGGCGCCGTGTGCGATGCGCAGGGCACGCGGATCTATCAGCCCGCTTTTGAGGTAAAGGCCGTGGATACGACCGCAGCAGGAGATACCTTTACAGGCTATTTCATTGCGGCGTATACGCAGGGGCGCAATCTGCGGGAATGCATGCTGCGCGCGACGGCAGCATCCGCCATCAGCGTATCGCGCGCAGGAGCGTCCGCGTCCATCCCGCTGGCCGCGCAGGTGGATGCCATGCTTGCAAATGCGTCCAATATGTAAATTGCCGTTTGAAGCGCCTGCCGATACTTGCAGCAAGCAACAACCTATGATAAACTGACTTTCAGCGGTATGGCTGCAGCAAGCATTTTTACAAAAGATACGCCATCCGAAGGAAGGAACAATATGGAAGCCAAAAAGCATTTTATTATCAATATTGTATTCTATGGCATTGTGCTGGCCATTGTGCTGGTGGCATGCAAATACGTGCTGCCGATCATGACCCCCTTTATTATTGCTTTTGCGGTTGCAAGCCTGTTTAACTGGCTTACGAAGCAGATGGGCCTGAAGCGCGAAAGGCTGCGCCGTCTTTTGGCCATTGCGCTGTGCTCGGTGCTTTACGCCGTGGTGTTTTTGGGGGTACTGATGGCGGGAGCCAAGCTGATTAACGAGGCCGGTTCCATTGTATCGGCCATACCGTCCACCTTCAGCAATCAGATTATGCCGTTTCTGGATTCCATGGCCACCCGGCTGGAAACAGCCATTACGCCCTATGATACGCAGCTTGCCAGCTATGTTGATTCGTTAACCACCAGCGTGGTTTCCAACCTGGGCAAATTTGCGACGGATTTTTCCAAAACGGCGCTGGTATTTGTAACCAACTGCGCCACGTCCGTTCCTGGTCTGATTGTGCAAATTGTCATTACGGTGATTTCCACCTTCTTTATTCTATTGGATTATGAAAAAATCTGCAAATTTCTGCTAAAGCTGGTTCCCGCCAGCAAGCGGGAGCTGTTCTCCACCAGCCTGCACTATACCAAAACCATGATTTCAGTATACATCAAATCATATTCGCTGCTGTTTTTGCTAACATTTGTGGAGCTGAGCATTGGTTTTTTGATTCTTCGCGTGGATCACGCAATTCTTTTGGCAACTCTGATTTCCATTTTTGATCTGATGCCCATTCTGGGCACGGGCGGCATTCTGCTTCCCTGGGCACTGATTTCACTGTTGTTTGGCGACTGGTTTCGCGCCATCGGCATGCTGGTGCTGTATCTAATTATCACCGGCATTCGCCAGACACTGGAACCCAAAATTGTGGGCAAGCAGATCGGCCTGCATCCGCTGGCCACATTGGTGGCCATGCTGCTGGGCCTGAAGCTGTTTGGCATTGTAGGCATGTTTGGCGTTCCGGTGCTGTTGGCTGTAAGCACGGCAATGTACCGGGCAAAGCCCAAGCGCGAAGCCGCCGAGGAATCCGCCTCGGCCTAACGGTGTGGCAGCCGTTCAGAATTCTCCTTTTGCATCCGCATCAGAAGGTGTTGACGCAATGATACCGGTTGTCAGTGTAATCATTCCCACCTACCGCCGGACGGATTTACTGAAAAAAGCGCTGCTTTCCGTTTGCCAGCAGGATTATCCTGATGTGGAAATAGTGGTTGTTGATGATAACGGCCTGATCGAATGGAACCGGCGGGTTGAAGAAATCGTTCGCGAGGTGCGGCCGAGGCTTTCCGATGGCCATACGCTTCGCCTGCTGACCAACCCGCACAACCTTGGCGCTGCGCAAAGCAGAAACGCAGGAATCCACGCGTCCCGCGGAGCGTACCTTACCTTTCTGGATGATGATGATTGCTACCTGCCCACCAAAATCAGCACGCAGCTTGCCCTGATGCTGCAGCAATCCGCCGACTATTCGCTCATGGATCTGGATTTGTTCAACGGCAGGAATCGCCTGGTGGAGCACAAAGGTCATCCGTATCTGCGCAATCTCCCGGGCAGGAAGGAGCTCATTCGTCTGCATTTGATGCATCATCTCACCGGCACCGATACCATGATGTTTCGCCGGGATTATCTGCTGAGCATTGGCTGCTTTGGCACCATTGATATCGGCGACGAGTTTTATCTGATGATGAGGGCGATTGAAGGCGGCGGACGCCTTGCCTATTTGCCCCGGGCACTTGCGCATGCGCGCGTGCACTATGACGGCTCCGGCCTTTCCGGCGGAGTGCTCAAGATAGAGGGAGAGCAAAGGCTGTTTGCCTTTCAGAAAAAATATTTTCCGTTGCTTTCTCCGGGCGACGTACGCTATGTCCGCATGAGACATCATGCCGTTTTGGCTTTTGCGCACCTGAGATTGAAGCATCCTGCACGCTTTGCCCGGGAAGCGGCAGGCAGTATTCTGGCTTCTCCGCTGGCGTGCGCCCGGATGCTTTTGCAGCGAAAGCAATGAACCGGAAGATGGTTGCAGCCTGTCAAAAAAGCCCGCCTGTGGCGAGCTTTTTCGACACTCTGACGAACCGGCGGATCTCGCGCCGGTTCATTTTTGTATGCTCAAACGGAATTGTGCCTGTTTGGCTCGCTCTTTTTAGGAGTAAAGCTCACATAACCGTCGTGAAAGTGCAGTACTCCGCTGGATCCCCGCAGGTCGCCGGTTTGCGATTCCAAAAGCGCCTTTACCAGCTTTTCGTTGATTTCGGGACCCCCAATTTTGGATACGCAGTCCTTCCAGATAGTAAAACGGCAGCCTTCACGCCAACGGGAGCAGCCAAAGGCCTTGGCGCTTTCGGTGATCTGGCCCTCTTTGCACAGCGGGCAGGAAACACCAATGGGCTTGGAACGGCTCTGCTTTTTCCCCTTTCCGCGGTTTTCCTCGCGTTCAAAGACCACTTCCGGGGCATTCTGGCTGGCGTATTGCGTCAGAAAACCCGCCAGCCTGCGGATACCCGCCATAAACTGCTCGTTGTCGCCCTTTCCCTGGGCAATTTCCTCCAGCGCCTGCTCCCATTTGCCGGTGGTTTCCGGCGAAGCAATCTCCGGCGGAACGGCTTCAATCAGTCGAACGCCTTTTTCGGTAGCCATGATCACGCGGCCTTTGCGCCTGGCGTAGCCCACCGCAATCAACCGTTCAATCATTGCAGCGCGCGTTGCGGGCGTGCCCAGCGAGCAGCCCTTCATCTGTTCCCGGAGCGCCTCGTCCTCTATTCTTCGCCCCGCATGCTCCATCTCGGACAGCAGCGAGGCATCCGTATGCTCCTTGGGTGGCTTGGTCTGATCCTTCTTGACAGAAGCTTTTTTGACCACGCGTTCGTCGCCCTGCGCCAGGGGCGGCAGCGCGCTTTCTTCTGCGGATTTGGCTTTCTTGGAAGGCTGCAGATCGCGATAGACCTGCTTGAAGCCTTCCTGCAGAACCACCGTACCGGTGGATAGAAAGTTCTCCCCAGCGCTTTGGGTAACCACTTTGGTTGCGTTATACACATAAGGCGGATAGAAAGCGGCGATCAGCCTTCGCGCCACAAGATCGAACAGTTTCATCTCGTCCGAAGAAAGAGCGGAGGCATTGACCTTTCGTCCCGTCGGGATAATGGCGTGGTGGTCGGTCAGCTTTGCATCGTCAAAGATTCGTTTGGGCTGCGGGATAGGCTGAGAAAGCAGCGGCGCGGCCAGCGCGGCATGCGGCTGGCTCAGGGAGAGCAGCGCTTTTTTCACGGAGGATCCCATATCATGCGAAAGATAGCGGCTGTCCGTACGCGGGTACGTAATCAGCTTGTGCTTTTCATACAGCGCCTGCGCGGTTTTTAGCGTTTTATCCGCCGTAAAGCCAAGCATGCTGCTGGCCTCGCGCTGCAGGGTTGTCAAATCGTAAAGCTGCGGCGGAAGCTCGCGCTTCTCCTCGCTCTGAACGGATTTCACCACGGCAATCTGCCCCTTTACTTTACCGGCAATCGCCTGGGCGCGCTGCTCCTGTGGGATGCGCTTGTCGCCGTCTCTGGCGGGGTCGAACCACGTGCCCTGATAATCGCCAAAATCTGCTTGCACGGTATAAAAGGGCTCCGGGAGAAAGGCGTCAATCTCCTTGCGGCGCTTAACCAGCATTTGCAGCGTAGGGGTTTGTACACGGCCAACAGACAGCAGCACATTATACCGCAAAGTGAAAGCGCGGCTGGCGTTCATTCCCACCAGCCAGTCGGCCTCGGAACGGCATCTGGCGCTTTGATACAGCGCATCGTAATGAGCGCCGGGTTTTAGATTGTCGAATCCGGCGCGAATCGCCTCATCCGTCATGGACGAAATCCACAGCCGTTCAAACGGCTTTTGGCAACCCGCCATTTCATAAATGTAGCGAAAAATCAGCTCACCCTCGCGCCCGGAATCGGTTGCGCAGATAATCGAATCAATCTCCCGGCTGTTCATCAGCTTTTTGACCGTGGAAAACTGCGAACGTGTTTTGGGCAGCACCTTCAATTCCATTTTTTCGGGCAGAATGGGCAAATCGGAAGCGCGCCAGCGCTTAAAGCGTTCATCCATCTCCTCCGGCTCCTTCAGGCTGACCAGATGCCCGATGGCCCATGTAACCACGTACCGATCGCCGCTGAGGAAGCCGTTCTCCCTGCCGCCAACCCCAAGCACACGTGCTATATCGCGCGCCACGGATGGTTTTTCCGCCACGATCAAAATCCGTCCCATTTCTACGCCCCGCTTACTTCCTTTTTGTTGCGATCCAGTATAACACGTTTTGTCCTCCACGGCAACGCCGCTGTCTCTCCAAAGCATTGCCTGGTATTTTTTCGATTGTGCAGCGCTCCTACCCCATAAGTCCCATTTGAACCATAGGACAATCAACCATAAGCAAAATCAAAACCACCGGCTCATCCGGTGGTTTTGAGCATCTGCATGCCGGCACAGGAAAGTGAAATTTCACTTGCCGGTTCGAAGCCGATGCGTACATTCTCTGTGCGTGTTACAGCCAGATTGGGCTGGACCAGGCAATATGTCCATCCGGCTGCACCACTTTCACATGATAGCAGCAGTCCTTTGGCTGCGCCGTACCCTTCCATTGGAACAGTCCGTCCTGTGCAACGGGCTCCGTATGAATGATACAGCCGTTTTGCAGCAGATAAAGAACGCTCTGCTCACTGTTGAGATGATATTCGCAGCACACCGCGTGCGTGCCATTCTCCTGCAGCTGTACGGAAAAATCAATCAGCAAGCGCTCGCCGGTTGTGGCGTAGGTGGCACCGTTACGCAAAGCATCCACCAAGGAACGGCGGTTGAGTGCGGGCAAACGGGCGGCGGTTAGTCCGCAGCGGTAACGCAGCCGCTGGGCAAAGGCATGAGGTACGATGCCCTGACGCTGGGCATCGCAGGAAGAAAAACCGGGATGCCCCTCGTGACAGTCTCCGCCCCCGGTAAAGCCCAGTCTGATGCCGCGTCGAATCAGCTCATTGACAGGCAGGGCGTTGGGAGAGGGCACAACAGGCGGATGCTCGCTTTCCAGCTCGTCCTGATTGCCCCACATGGAATATATTTCGGCAAAACGCTCCACGGTAGGATCGTGATGCTCAAAAATCAGGCCGTGTGCAAGGGAACCATGCGGGCCTGCCACCACATCCTCACGCCCATGGAAATGGCGGTACACCACGTCCAGCGTAGAGGTGGGAGGATACATTCCACGAAACAGATCCAGCCGGTCCTGCCAGGTATAAAGGTTGCGGTGCACCTGTTTTCCGGCCCATTCGTAGCCGATCAGGGTGGTAAAACGACCATCCTGATTGAAGCTGTTGCAGATGTCCTGCATCACAAGCCACTCATTATCCGTAAAATAGCAGGCATGGTCACCGGAGGCAGCAAAGTCCAGCGCGGCCATATCACGGCCAAAGCGGAACAGATCATGGTAGCGGCCAATTCCGTCGCTCATGCCGCAGTGCACATGAATATCGCCCCAGTAGATGTTTGGCCTTGGATCCCCAGCGGCAAGAAGCTGAAACGGATTACTGCGAGAGATGGTTTTTCCCTGCCTGTTCTGCGCCACAACGCGGTACACGCCCGGGGTTGTCAAAGCAAGTTCCACCTCAAAACGATGAAAATCCACCCAGCGCAAAGGGGTGTCCAGCTGCCTGATCAGGCCATCCTCACGCTGAATCAAAAGATCAAAGCCGCAATCGGGCCTGCCTTCGCAGGGATTATGATACCGATCCGTAAACAGGCCACGCAGGATTGCCTGTTCTCCCGTGTGCCGCCGCCCCGGTAAAAACAGGTGCAGCTTTTCGGGTTTTCCGGCAGTTACAGTCATGCTGTGGGCGCAGCTGTCCTGCAAAAAAACAAAATCCTCCCGGCCGGGCATCGCCACGCTCACGTTGAGCACCGGCGTGCGCGTGTACCAATATTCCATCTCATTTTCATCATACCGCTGGGGATAGAGATATACGTTGCCTGTGGAATATTTGGCTTCAAAAAAGCTGCCTGCGGGCAGTTCCCGATCCAGCTCAAAGGTGACATAAACGCGTTCGTGGCCCTCGGGCCCTTTTTCAATGCGCACAGGCTGCAAACCGCTGAATTCTCCGCAGGCACAGATGTATCCCTCTTCATTCTTTAATTCGTACTGCGGATAGCTGAACGCATAGGGCACGCCAAAGCGGATCTGGGCGCCTGCAGGCAATGAAATCGCAGGGCGATAGATGACATGGAATTCTGCTTCCGAGCCTGCTTCCACCGTATGCGGCGACAGGAGCGACATACCCGCATCCTTGCGTGACAGGCCCCATAGGGAGCGTTCAATCTGCGCAAGGTTGCCCTCCGGCTTCCAATTCAGCAAGGGAGTCAGAATCAGATACGACTGTGCCAGTGCTTCCCACGGCATATTTTCCACCCGAAGCTGTCCGAAAAAGCCTGTCGGGTCGCTGAACACACCGTAATCCACAGCAAAGGCAGCTTCTGTTTCATGCCAGGCAAGCGGTGCAAAAACCAGATCATCCACTGCAATCCGAGCCTCGCGGCAGGGGGACAACAGCCACATATGCAGCGGCTCGTTTGGCTTGGGATAGAAAAACACCTTGTCAAAAAAGAAATTCTGGCGGCTGGAGGCCATACCGGCCAATGGGTACAGGCGTGATTTTCGCATATTGGCTTTCCTTTCATAAAAAGGGGGCTGCTGTACACACAGCAACCCCGGATGGGTTTTCATGATTTACTCGTAACGCACGGCTGTACGGGCGTAGATATCCATGTATTCGGACAGACCGATCTTCTCAAATTCCTTCACATAGCTGTCCCACTCGTCAAAGGATTTTTTACCGGTAATGAACTGGGCGCGCATTTCTTTTACATAGGTTTCAATATCCACGCTCAGCGTGCTCATAATCATATTGTCCGAATCCGAGAAGGTAAATTGCGGCCATACACGCTCGCACACGTAGGGAGCCAATGCCGTAGCGGCTGTCTGGGAGATCGGCAGCATGGCTGCGCCCTTGAAATATTTGTCATCAGCTACAGAAGGATTGCAGCCGCCGGCCCAGGGCACATACAGGCTCAGCGCCTGCTCGTAGCTCAAGCCGTTCGGATTGGAGGTAATAATGGGCAGATACTGGTAGGTGCCATCTTCTGTTACTTCGAAGGAGACGCCTTCCTCGCCCATGAAGAACATCTGACGGCCCTCCGGGCTGTAGAAGTAGTCCACCCAGCGCAGGGTTTCCTCAACGTGCTCGTTCTGGTTGGTTACCACAAACGCGCCGATGGCACTGAGAGAAGAACCGTTGGACACAAGCTGGTCGCCATAGGGCCCCTTGAGGGCAGTCGGAATGCCGGCGTAATCATTCTGATAGGTTTGTCCCATGAAGCTGTGGTTGATGGCCACAAAGCTTAGCACACGGCCTTCCTCACCCTTGGCGCCAAGCTTGATGAAATCCAGGGTAAAGGTGTCGGTGTCCAGCAGCTTTTCATTATACAGCTTTGCCACAAACTGCAGAACTTCCTTGTAGGCATCGGTGGTGGGAATAAAACGCACCTTTCCGTCGGGCCCCATATCCACATAGCTGTGTACGCTGCCGCGGGTACCCAGGCCCCATGCGCCCTTGAGAAGATTGACCACGGTATCAATGGAACCGCTGAGGGGAATTTCATCCGCCTTGCCATTGCCGTTCAGGTCGTACCCGGCCAGAGCCTTGAGCACCTCATAGAGCTCATCGGTGGTGGTGGGCATTTGCTGACCGGTAGCCTGCATGGCCGTCTGATTGAAGAACAGCTTGCTGCCAATGCTGGGGGACAAAGCGGATACCACATAAGGCAGCGAGTAGATGCCACCGTCAGACATGCGGATGCCGCTATCCACGTCGGGGTGTTCGGCCAGAACGGCCTTGAAGTTGGGCATGCAGCTGTCCAGGTAATCATCCAGCTTGACAAACAGGCCCTGCATGGCGTAGTTTTCAATGTCGGTGGCCGGGAAGTTGCAGCGCATGAAGGCGTCGGGCAACTCGTTGGACGCAATAATGATGTTACGGCGTTCGGCAAGGAACTCGCTGGGGATCATGTCCCATTCAATATGTACGTTTGTCATTTCTTCATATTTCTGGAACATCTGAATCATGCTGTAGTCGGGCTGTACACCGGTCTGCTGTACGGCAATGCGCAGCGTAACCGTTTCCCCCGCAATGGGGAAGCCGGAGGCCAGCGCCGGGGAGAACAGCGACAGGCTTAGAACCAGCACAAGCAGCAGGGCAATTGGGGATACGGTTTTTTTCATGGCGATACCTCCATCATCTTTTTTCTCTGAAGGAGCGGGAGTTGTGCACCACTCCCCCCTTCAGGAAGGAACGGATTAACCCTTGATGGCGCCAATCATGACGCCTTTGACAAAGAATTTCTGAATGAACGGATAAATAATCAGCATGGGCAGACTGGATACCACAATGACGGAGTACTTGATGGTTTCACCCATCATGGCCTGCTCAAACAGGCTGTCATCCATTTCCATCATGGAGGTCATCTGGCTCTGAATCAGAATCTCTTTCAGAATCAGCTGCAACGGATACAATGGGCGCTTGGTCAGGTACATCATGGCGTTAAAGTAGGCGTTCCAGTGCGCTACCGCATAATACAGGGCAATGACAGCCAAAATCGGGCCGGATAACGGCAGAATGATCTGGATAAGCGTACGCGTATTGGAGCATCCGTCGATAAACGCGGCCTCCTGCAGCTCGTAGGGAATGGAAGACTGAAAAAATGTGCGCATGATAATCATGTTGTAGGTGGAGATCGCTGTTGGCAGCACCAGCACCAGCAGGTTGTTGATCAGGCCCAGCTTCTGGATGATCAGATAGGTAGGCACGATGCCGCCGCTAAAAAACATGGTAATTGTAATGAAAAACATGAACACATTGCGTCCGCGCAAATCCCGGCGGGATAGCGGATATGCCGCAAGCGTGGTCAGTACTAGGTTGAGCGCGGTTCCCCCCAGCGTAACAAGGACGGTAATGCAAAAACCGTTGAGAATATCATCATTCTTGAAAACAGCCTGGTAGGATTTTAGCGTAAACTCCACAGGTAACAAACGAACATCACCAGAGATTACATGCCGCGCGCTGCTGAAAGATGCGCTCACTACATAGATAAGCGGGTAGAGGACGATAAGTACCACAAGCGTAAGCAGCAGGCAGGTGCATACATCAAAAACAAATTCGCCCCTGGTCTGCCTGCGCAGGCGGAACGGAGAGTTTGCCAATCGCATTCCAAAGCCTTCTTTCTGTTACCACAAACTGGTTTCGCCCAGCTTGCGGGATACGGTGTTCACCAAAACGAGCAGCGTAAAGTTGATGACCGAATTGAATAATCCGATGGCCGAGGCGAAGCTGTACTGGCCGCCTTTGATACCAATGGAGTAGGAAAAGGTGGAAATGATGTCCGAAGCGCTTTTGTTGAGATCGTTTTGCAGAAGGAATACCTTTTCAAACCCGACGTTCATAATCTGTCCCACGTTGAGAATGAGCAGAATGACGATGGTCGGCAGAATGCCGGGTAAATTGACATGGATAATGCGCGCCAACCTGCCCGCACCATCGATTTTGGCTGCCTCGTGCAACTGAAGATCGATGCCTGCCAGCGCAGAAATATAAATGATGGAATTCCAACCGGCGTTCTGCCAGATGCCTGAAATGATGTAAACAGGTTTAAACCATGACGGCTCGGACAAAAAGTCAATAGTCTCTCCGCCAAAGAGCATATCGTTTCTAAATTCAGTCACGTAAGAAAAATAAGCGCGGATATTGCTTGTACCGCCTTCACTAACGGTGCAGTCT
>JAEDGL010000164.1 GCA_016297535.1 Clostridia bacterium
TATACATGTTACGCATTCTCCTTTTCAAAGGCCTTCATCACGTCCACCAGCTTCTTTACGCCTTCCACAGGCATGGCGTTGTAGATGCTGGCGCGCATGCCGCCCACGCTGCGGTGGCCCTTGAGGTTGACCAGTCCGCGCGCCGCGGCGTATTTGACAAACGCCGCATCCTTTTCCGGATCGCCCGTTACAAAGGTAACGTTCATCAGCGACCGGCACTCCCTGCGCGCGGGAGCGGTGAACAGGGCGCTGTTGTCCAGATAATCGTAGAGCAGATTGGCCTTGTACACGTTCTGCTGGTAAATGGCCGGCACGCCGCCCAGGTCGCGCAGCCATTCAAAGCCCAGCTTTGCCATGTAGATGCCGTAGGTGTTGGGGGTGTTGAGCATGCTGTCGTTTTTGCTTTCCAGCTCCCAGTTCATCAGCTTGGGGCACAGGGCGTTTTGCCTGCCCAGCAGATCCCGGCGGATGATCATCACGCACAGCCCGGCGGGGCCGATGTTTTTCTGCGCGCCTGCAAAGATCACGCCAAATTTGGTTACGTCCAGCTCCTCGGAAAGGATGTTGGAGCTGGCGTCCGCCACCAGGGGCACCGCGCCGGTATCCGGGATGGCGGTATAGCGGGTGCCGTAGATGGTGTTGTTGGTGGTGATGTAGGCATAATCCGCGTCGGCATTCCAGCGGATGCCATCCAGCGCGGGCACATAGGTATAATTGTCCTCACGGCTGGAGGCCACGATGCGCACCTCGCCGTAGCGCCTGGCCTCCTCCGCGGCCAGATGGGCAAAGTTGCCGCTGTCCACATAATCGGCCTTGCCGGAGGTCATCAGGTTCAGCGGCACGGCGCTGAACTGCAGCGTGGCGCCGCCCTGCAAAAACAGGATCTCGTATTCATCCGGCACGTTCATCAGCTGTTTGAGCAGCGCCTTGGTCTGGTTAAAGATATCCACATACATGGAGCTGCGGTGGCTCATCTCCATTACGCTCATGCCCTTGTCGGCATAGCACACCAGCTCGTCGCGGGCTTTTTCCAGCACGCTCTGGGCGATCATCGCGGGACCGGCGGAGAAGTTATAGACGCGTTCCATGAAATCAACCTCCTGCATTTTGGTCGGGACGTTTTCTGCCCTATTGGCTATATTTTGTCCGGTGGGGATATCATACAGGCAAACGCCCCAAAATGCAAGAGCATTCGGGGCGTTTGCCTGTTTTTTTATTGTATTGTTCAAAGGGGGCAGATCATTCCACCGTTACGCCCGTGGCCGATTTCCACGCCTTGCGCAGGGCTTCTTGATTTTGCACGCCGTAGTTGGGGTCGTTGGCCTGGCACTCGCTCATATCGCGCAGGAAGTGCACGCAGTTCTGGCCGTTAAAGTTGTTGTTGGTAATGGTTTGGGTGCCGTGCGCCACGTTGTGCATGGTGGCCAGCGTCCAGCGCCCGTCCGGCAGCTTGACATACACGGCCTTGGGCGTCCAGGTTTCCTTGCCGCCAAAGGCGTTCATCATCTTTTCGGTGTCGTTGGCCGTAAGGGGCTCCACATCCGCGTGGCGGCCGCGGCTCATCACGTACAGCGTAAAGGTGATGCCGGTATCGGGATCGTACACCAGCAGGTTCTGGCCGGTTTTCAGGCTGGTTTTGATCTCGTTAAACCAGTGCAGCAGCTGGATGCGCTCGCCATTGCGGCCGGTAAAGGTGCCCATGGCGGCCGCGCCCGCGCTGGAGCTGACCGTTCCGCCCGATCCGCCCGTGCTGCCCGAGCCGGAGGAGCCGGTATACGCCTTGGCGTTTCCGCTGTAGAGCAGGCTGAGGGTGGCGTTGCCCGCCACGCCGTCCGCCGTAAGGCCGTTGGCGCCCTGGAACAGCTTGACCGCCGCCGTGGTGGCCGGGCCGAAGGAACCGTCCACCTCCACGGGATAGTTAAGGCTCTTGAGGGCGCGCTGCATGGCGGTAACCTCCTCGCCCTTGGAGCCCTCCGCCAGACGGGGATAGGTGGTTGTGCCGCCGCCGGAGGAAGAGCCGCTGCCCGAGGAAGAGCCGCTGCCCGAGGACGATCCGTCGGAGGCGCTGCTTCCGTTGGCGGCGATGGCGCTGGAGGAGAACAGCTTTTCAAACGTCCGGCTGCCCGCCAGTCCATCCGCGGACAGGCCGTTGCGCTCCTGGAACGCCTTGACCGCCGCCATGGAGCCCAGGCCGTACACGCCGTCAATCGCCTTGGTGTAATAGCCCAGCTCCTTCAGGCGGGTCTGCACCCGTACCACATCATCGCCCGTGTAGCCGCGGCGCAACGTGCGGGTAAAGCCGCCGGAGGACGAGCTGCCCGAGGACGAGCCGCTGCCCGACGGGGATTCGCCGGAGGAGGCATTGTCCAGCGCCTGCACCTTGGCGCTGATCAGCGCCAGCGTTTTGGTGCCGGCCAGGCCGTCCGGCGTAAGCCCGTTGGCGGACTGGAAGGCAATGACCGCGCGCTTGGTGCTTGCGCCAAACTTTCCGTCCACGCTGCCCACATCGTAGCCCAGCTTTTTCAGGTTCTGCTGCAGCTCGGTCACGCGGCTGCCGCTGGAGCCAAACTGAAGGGTGTTGGGATTGGAGGCAACCGGCTCGCTGCCCGAGGACGAGCCGCCCGAGGACGTACCCGCCTTGATTTCGGAATACAGCAGGCTCAGGGTGAGGTTGCCCGCCTTGCCATCCACCGTAAGGCCGCGCGATTTCTGATAGGCTTTGACCGCCTCGCGGGTACCGCTGCCAAATTTGCCGTCTGTGCCCTTGGGGTTAAAGCCCAGCGAAAGCAGCGCCTGCTGCAATTCCAGCACCTCGGCGCCGCGCGATCCATATTCAAGCGTTTTGTAGGCCGCAAGCGCAGCCGGCTGGCATATCAGCAGCAGCGCGGCCAGCGCCGCCGCCATCCATTTGCGCCAAAGAACGGTCTTTTTCATGTTGCAGATTCCTCCCGGATATTGTTGCGGAGCAGTCCAAAAACAAACCTGTCCACTGAAACCCATTATAGCAAACCATTTCAAAAAAGTAAATCATTTGTTTCTCACAAGTTACAAAAATGTCATAAATTCATTTCGGAATGTGAAAAAAAAGAAGCACTTTCGCCGCAAGAAAATGGTAGACTGGTTCGTTGAAATAGGCAGAAAAGGCCAATCGGGCCTTTTCAAACCGCAAGCGGGGCGCCGTGCCCCGAGGAGACAGAGCATGAAACGATTTTTCAAAAGTACTGTCGCGCTGCTTCTGTGCCTGATGCTGTGGCTTCCTCCCGCGCTGGGCGAGGATTGCTTTACCATCGATGTGGATACGCTGGATGTGGACCGCCTGAACAGCGACGATTACGTTGCCGCGGCCCTGTCCGCCAGCGCGCAGGGCGTGCGCATTCGCAAGTACATCAGCCAAAGCAGCGAGGTTGCCGCCTCCGTGCGCCTTACCCTTACGCAGATGAACACCAAAACGCTGCTGTTTGATAAAAACTACGGCTATCAATCCGGCACGTTTGACTCCGGCGTTCTCTATCTGCCCTATGCAGGCGGCAGCGCCATCCCCTATCTGATTACGCTGTACGTGGGCGATTACGTATACGCCCTGCCCTTTATGCACCTGCAGCGCCGCATGGAATCCAACGGCGCGAGCACCGCGGGCGTGCGCTTGCGCGATCTGGAGCCCGCCCAGAGCAGCGACTGGCTGATGGGTACCATGGTGGATTTGAACGAGCTGCGAAGCAGCGGCAGCCGCACGGTGGAGATTTGCGCTTCCAACAGCTGCGTGATCGGGTCGGCAACCATCCAGCTAAGCGGAGGCGAGCTGGGGGTGCAGCTGCGCTTTTTGCCGGCCGCGGATGTGGAATTGAGGGACGCCAGCCTGTATGTGATTACCGATGGCAACGTGCTTGCAACCACGCGCGCCCACAGCGTGTACGACCGGGTGGATGTTTCCGCAGCGGAGCGGGCGCTGATCTACGTACCCATGCAGGTAAGCTACGATCCCGCAGGCCTCGCCGCCTTTTGCTACGATGCGGAGGAGGCGCGCGCTCAGCAGCGGCTGTGGAACAGGGCCCACGAATCCGCCGCCGGGTCCGATACGCCTGCGAACGGGGCGTACGTTCCCTCCGAAGGTGACGGCTGGCAGGATGGATGGAGCGATGGCTGGGACGACGGTTGGAGTGACGGCTGGAGCGATGGCTGGTAACGCCGTCTGCTTTCACCCCGTTTGACGGACAAAAACAGCACAGATTTCAGGGGGCTGGAAAACTGCGGTTTTCCGCCCCCTTAATATGAAAAGATTTTTTGATTCCGCCAATTGGCTGCATGTAACGATGAAAAGTCTACCTATTATATGTCGGATGATGTAACTTTTAAGCTAATTTGGCCGAATTTCCCTATTCACGGCGGATTATGTGTTATGATGCATTTACAAATTCACTTAGGGAGGGAAACCATCGTGACAAACACCCGCATTCTGATTGTTGATGACCACGGGACCCTTCGCAAAAGCCTGGCGGATTTTTTACGCCGACAGGAAGGCATTGACGAGGTACGCGAGGCCGCTAACGGCGTGGATGCGCTGAAATGTCTGCACGAAAGCCGTTTCGACATTCTGGTAACCGATATTGTCATGCCAATGATGGATGGCTACATGCTCATGGAAGAACTGCGCCGTCAGCAAATCGTTCCGCAACCGCGCATCATTGTAACCAGCGCCCTTGGGCGGGATGATTTCATCACCCGTGCCGTGGAGCTGGGCGCGCAGTTCTACATGGTCAAGCCCTTCGAACCGGAGCACCTGCTGGAACACATTCGTGAGCTGGCCGACGGCGGCGCGCATGTTCTGCCCTCCGCCCACACCCCCGCCCCCGTGCACGTCCAAAGCCTGGATGAGCGCCTGGGCAGCCTGTTTCTGACCATCGGCATTCCGGCGCACATCAAGGGCTACCAGTACCTGCGCCATGGCATCAAGCTGGTGATCGAGCAGCCCGACATGATCAACCGCATCACCAAGGAGCTGTACCCCACCATCGCCAAGCACTTTGGCACCAGCGCCAGCAAGGTGGAACGCGCCATCCGCCACGCCATCGAGGTGGC
>JAEDGL010000021.1 GCA_016297535.1 Clostridia bacterium
GAGCCCAGCGACCTGTGCGCTGGGCTCGGTTGCCTTGCGTAGCAAGGCTTTCCTTTTAACCGTGGCAGGATCTTAGATCAGCTCCGCAAGGCTGCGGCGCACTGTGCCCGAGGATGATACAACGGTTTCAGCCGTCAGCATGGAGTCCAGCACCGCCTCCTCCGTGGCTTCTGCCATGGCGCGGAAGGCAAGATCTATCCGTTCTTCGTGCAGTACGGTTAAGGGCAGCAAGGCCTGCGTACAGGCATGGGGAATGCGGTTGGCAGTGGTAAATCCCAGAAAGACTTCGCCGCTGCCGTGGCCGGTGTAGGAGCCAAGCCGTGCCAGTCCTACCCCCGCACGGCGGATGACGCGGCGAATTTGCCGGTCGCTCAGCGGCAGATCGGTGGCCATAACCACAATGCAAGAGCCCTTGTCCGGCAGCGATTCGGCCATCTGCTGCTGAATGCGTTTGCCGGTGTTTTGCCCCTGAATGGTCAAATCCCTCAGCCTTCCGTGGTTGGTCAGCGCCAGCACGCCCAGCGTATAGGTTTTGCCATCCAGCTCTATCAGGCGCGAGGCGCTGCCGATGCCCCCCTTGAGCCCGTGACAGGTCATGCCGCGCCCGGCACCCACAGCGCCCAGCAAAAAGTCGGGCTTTGCATCGGCAATGGCCGATAGAACATGCTCCTTTTGCACGGCGCGCAGGCAAATATCGTTCAGGGACGCATCGTTGCATTCGCAAACCAGGGGATTGACGCTACGCAGCTCGATCCCCTCCTGCCTGCAGCGGTCGATCATATAGCCCACCATCGCGTCGTGGACAAGCCCCACGTTAAGCGTGTTGGTCAGGGCGATGGGCGTTTCAATCGTGCCAAGCTCCTCCACCTGCATCAGTCCTGCCGTTTTGCCAAAGCCGTTTAGCACATGGCAGGCGGCGGTCAGCTTGCTGGCAAAGGGGTTGTCCTCGCAGAGCATAAGAACGGTTACGCCGGTATTGTGCCTTCCCTGCGCAAGGGTGGCGTGCCCTACCTTTACGCCGCAAACATCCGTTATCAGATTGCGTGCGCCGGTGGGCATTTCGCCTATGATAATCCCATAGTCTCTGGCTCGTTTCATGGTTCATTCCTCCAGTTGCCTTACTGTACCACGCATTCCTGCGGATGACAAGGACAAAATGCGTTTTTGCTGGACTTTTGACGTTTGCAAATGTATAATTTTCCTGAGTATTCTACAAGGAGTTGTTCCCATGGCACGTTATGACCAGCGTCTGAATCATCAACCCCGTCCCTGCAATATCACAACCAATTTTATGGAAACGGCGGATGGCAGCTGTCTGATTTCCACCGGCAGAACCCGCGTTATCTGTACTGCCAGCGTAGAAGAGGGGGTTCCTCCGTTTTTGCGCGGTACCGGCCGCGGCTGGGTAACCGCAGAGTATGCCATGCTGCCCGCCTCCACAGGCCGCCGCAAGCAGCGTGACGGCATCAAAAAGGATGGCCGCAGCGTGGAAATTCAGCGGCTGATCGGCCGCTCTTTGCGTCAGGCAGTGGATATGAACAGGCTGGGCGAGCGTACCATCACCCTGGATTGCGATGTGCTGCAGGCCGACGGAGGCACCCGCACGGCGTCCATAACCGGCGCGTATGTGGCGCTGGTGCTTGCGGTAAACAAGCTGATGCGCGACGGCTTGCTGGAGGAAAACCCCATCATTGGCCAGGTGGCGGCGATCAGCGCGGGCATTGTGGAGGATCAGCCCATGCTGGATCTGTGCTATGTGGAGGACAGCGCCGCGCAGACGGATATGAACCTGGTGATGAACCAGCGCGGAGAATTTATCGAGCTGCAGGGCACGGGCGAGGGACGCGCGTTTACCAATCTGGAGCTCAACAGCATTCTGGATATGGGCCGCGCGGGCATTCGCGGACTGATGCGCATCCAGCGCGAGGCGCTGAAGGGGCAGGGCGACTGGTTGCTGCCTGCAAGGCGCATTGTGGTGGCCACGGGCAATGCTCACAAGCTTCAGGAGCTGAGCGATATTTTTGGCGGCATGGTGGAGCTGATCAGCATGAAAGACGCCGGATTTACCGGCGATATTGAGGAGAACGGCGACAGCTTTGAGGCCAATGCCGCCATCAAGGCCGAGGCGGTGGCGCGCCTTACCGGCCTGCCAACGCTGGCGGATGACAGCGGCCTGAGCGTGGACGCGCTGGGCGGGGCGCCCGGTGTGTACAGCGCGCGCTATGCGGGCACGCACGGCGATGACAACGCCAACAACGATCTGCTGCTTCAGAACATGGCCGGTGTGGAAAACCGTACCTGCCGCTTTGTGTGCGCCATGGCGCTGGCACTGCCCGGCGAGCAGACGCACGTGGTACGGGGCGAGTGCGTGGGCGAGCTGCTGAGCGAGCGGTCCGGGCAGGGCGGCTTTGGCTATGATCCGCTGTTTCGCTACCGCAGCGGCAAAACCTTTGCCCAGATGACCGAAAAAGAAAAGAACGCCGTCAGCCACCGTGCAGCCGCATCTGTCAAAATGCGCGAAATCATTGCCGGGGTGCTGTAATGGCCAGGCGTGTGATTGTAGTGTCCGATTCGCACGGCGATCAGGAAGGCCTGCGCGCAGCCTTTGAGCAGGCGGCGCGGCACGGCAGGATTGACGCCGCCGTGTTTCTGGGAGATGGAGTATCCGATTTTGATGGCGTGAAGCCGCTTCTGTTTTCGCAGGGCACGGTATGCTATTCCGTGAAGGGCAACAACGACTGGTCGTCCCGCGAGCAGGCGGAGCTGTTGTTTTCGTTAGGCGGCGTTCGCTTTTTCGCCTGTCACGGCCACACGCTCCAGGTAAAGTACAGGCTTGACCGGCTGTGGTATGCCGCAAGGGAGAGGGAGGCGCAGGTTGCGCTGTATGGCCATACCCACCGCGAGTCCGTCGAGCTGGAGCGTGGAATCTACCTCATCAACCCAGGTGCGGTATGCGAGCGCTACAGGCTGCGCAGCGCCTATGCCGAGGTGCTGGTGGAGGAAAACGGCTTTGTGCGCGCCAGACTGGTGAAATGGGAATCCAACACCTAACGATCGGTGCAAGGCCCGCAGTTGATAACAGGCTGTGGGCCTCAGTATGTCAAAAAAGCTCGCCTGCGGCGATCTTTTCTGCCAGGAACTGGCGGAAATGTTTTCGGCAAAGCCGAAAACTCCCCGCCCGCCCGGCAAAGCCGGGCGATACGAACCAAAGTCAGAGGGGCTGCGGCCCCTCTGACAACTCCCTGTAAGGTTCAGTCTGAGGCACGACGCTGCTAACAGGCTGCGGGCTTTGCCGTTAATGGCAGAGCGCCATCCGGCGGGCGGTCGTCTGAAAAAATGCATCAAAAATGCTGCATTTGTACCCGGAAGGCATTTTAATAGAAGCCATTGAGGAGGGTTTTCCATGAAAAAAGCGTATACAGACCTGCTTGAAAAGGCGGAGACATGGATACAGGCGCACAAGGAAGAGTACATTTGCGAGGTACAGGGGCTTTGCCGAATTCCGTCCATGAGCAGGGCGGAGGAAGCCAGGCCCGGCGCGCCGTTTGGCCCGGACTGTCGCAGGGTTCTGGATGCCATGATGGAGCGTGGCCGTCATTACGGCTTTGAGGTGCAGGATCACGATGGCTACGCCGTATCCGTTTCCATGGGTGATGCGCAAAACAGCATCGGCATGATCGCGCATCTGGACGTGGTGCCGGTGGGGGATGGATGGGTTTATCCGCCCTATGGCGCTACCTATCTGCCTGAGCAGGACGTACTGGTTGGACGCGGCGTAAGCGACAACAAGGGCTCGGCCGTAACCGCTCTGTTTGCCATGCGCATGCTGCGCGAGCTTGGCTGGCCCATGCGGCACGGCCTGCGCCTGCTGTGCGGCAGCAGCGAGGAAACCGGCATGCAGGATATGAAGCATCTGGTGGAAACGGGCCTGGCTTTTCCGAAAATTTCGCTGGTGCCGGACGCCGGCTTCCCGGTGAATTACGGCCAGAAGGGCTCCGTGGATGCGAATCTTGCCATTCCCTGCACAGGCAATCTGATCCGTTTTGACGCGGGTACCGTGCGCAATGTCATTCCCGACCTGGCGCAGTGTACGGTTGCGGTGGATGTGGATACTGTGCGGAAGGCCTTGGACGGTCTGGAGGAAGAGCTGAAACAGAAAATGACGCTTGAACCTTGCGAGGAAGGCACGCGTATCGTAGCGCATGGCCGCTCCGGGCATGCTGCGTCGCCGGATGGGTGCGACAATGCGATTGCGCTGCTTTCAACGGCTCTTTGCCGGATGGAGCTGCTGGAGGGCAGCTGTGCAAAGGCGATCCGCGAAGTAGCCGCCCTCACCGCGGATGCCCACGGCGAAAGCGAAAACGTGCCTTATGAGGACGAGGAATCCGGCAAGCTGACGCTGGTATATGGCGTGGCGCATCTGAAGGAGGGAACGCTGCATCTGAGCGCAGACTGCCGTTTTTGCGTTACCCTGCGCAAGGAGCAGCTTGTGCCTCAGCTAAGGGCCAACTGGACGGAGCGCGGGTTTGCCATTCTTCGTCTGGAGGCGACGGACCCCTTCTACATTCCCAAAACGGATGCCCGCGTAACCGCCCTGCAGGAGCTTTACAGGGAAGTTACCGACCGCGAGGACGAGCCCTACACCATGGGCGGCGGCACGTATTCCCGCGTTGTGCCCAACGCCATCTCCTTTGGCCCCGGCCTGCGCGGAGTGGAGCATGATATGAGCTTCCTTCCGCAGGGGCATGGCGGCGCTCACGGCCGGGATGAAACGCTGTTTCTTGACAACGCCGTGACCGCCTTTAGGATTTACGCCGTGGCGCTGGCAATGCTGGATGAATTGACCGATTGATTTGGACAATCCCTGTGTTTTTTTGCGGCGATCCATGCAAAACAGGTGTGGAATCCTTCCTCTTTTCGGAAGGTTCCACACCTGTTTGTCATTCAGAAAGGAATGTGAAGAAAACCCTTCTGGCTGTGTTACCCGATGTTTTCCGGCGTGAGCGTGCAGCGGAAATCAATCTTCGTGCCCGTGCGGTATTTTTGATCCAGCTCGGGACCGCAGCTGTTGGAGCCAATGCCTGCCAGCATGGCGTCTATACACAAAACCGTGCATCCGCAGGGTTCCAGCTCGTAGGAATGCGCCTTGGCGGTCAGCTCCTCCTGCGTATAGGGGGAAGCGCTGAAGGAGAAATGCTCGCCCGTTACGGTTAAGCCGGCCGCGCCGCTGGCCTTTGCATAGGTGCAGTCGTAATGGCTGCCGTTTTCCTGCGGCTTGAGATAGTTTTCATGCATCCGGTAGATATCGCTCCTGTACAGATGCCTGCTGCTGGCCTGATGCTTGTCGATATAGCTTTCATAGGGGCCGTAGCCAAAGTATTCCACCTGGTTCATGCACTCGGGCAGGAACAGGCGCAGGCCAAAACGCGGCAGGAAGGGCATGCCCTCGCGCACGCCGGCCTGAACATCCACCGTAATAGCGCCGCTGGGGGCAATGCGCCATGTAACGGTGCCTTCCACCAAATTGCGTACAAAGAGGGCGCCAATGGCAAACTTCGTGGACAGAACGCACACATCATTGTCCATGGAGACGGCGGTTTCATAGCCGCGGGGAATCACACGGTCGTAGGCAAAGTCGCTCCATTGGTTGCGAATGTTGCGGTCGTTGTCGGTGGGCGCACGCCAGAGGTTGAAGGTAAGCGGCTTTTCCAGCAGCGCAAAACCGCCGAACACCAGCTTGTCAAAGCGGACGTGCTGCTTGTTGTACAGATAGCGGAACTGATCGTTTTGCACCACGATGTAACGGGTTTCCTCACTTACGCGAATGCTTCCGCCGTTGGCAACGGGCAGAACGGGTGTGTAGACCTGATTGCCCACCTGCTCCGTGCCAACGCAGTGCCCGGCAGGCACAAGCGCGTTGCCCTTGCGCAGGAAGGTTTCAAAGTAGATGGCGGTATCCGGCACGGCCAACCCGGGCTCGTCGAGGGTTATCTCCACGTGCGCATGCGCAGGCACATTCAGCAGGGCCTGCGGAACCGTGCCAAAGGCTACGTCCTGGCCGTTGCGGCGCAGCGTATAGCGAATGTCCACCGTATCCGCCAGGTTGTTGAAATCGTAGAGATTCCAGATTTCAAAACGTCCCGTGGGGAGGTCGATGGCGCTGATGCGCGCCGGACGCATTACATTTTTAAACTCAATCAACCCGGTGTGAGGCGTGCGGTCGGGATAGACCAGGCCATCCATGCAGAAGTTTCCATCGTGGGGAAACTCGCCGTAATCGCCGCCGTAGAAATACTTTTTGCGGCCGTCCGTCGTGGTACCCATGTAGAAGGCGTGGTCACACCATTCCCACACAAAGGCGCCGCAGTGGCCGGGGTGACGCTCGATGCACTGGAAGTAATCCTCCAGATCCCCGGGGCCGTTGCCCATGGCGTGGCAGTATTCGCACAGCACATAGGGCTTGTGCACAATGCCGGGAGCAACGTAATGGCGGCCTGTGTTTTCAACAGGAACGCCGGTTTTCTGCTGCTCAAAATACTGGTCGATGGCCTGGATGGAGGGATACATGCGGCTGTAGAGATCCAGATATTCGTGGTTAAAGGACATGCCCTCCGGCGGGAAGGAGGCGCGCTCATAATGGGTAAGGCGGGTGGGATCGTATTTCTTGGTCCACTCGATGCACCTGTCTATGCACACGCCATGGCCGGATTCGTTGCCCATAGACCAGATGACCACGCTGGGACGGTTTTTGTCACGGATTACGCAGCGCTGCGCGCGATCCATGAAAACCCCGGCATAGGCGGGATCGTTGGCAAAACGGTTGTAATCGCCCTTCCAGCCGCCATCCACATGCAGAACGCCGTGGCATTCGTTATCCGTTTCATCGATGATGTAAAAGCCGAAGCGGTCGCACAGATGCAAAAACTCGGGCGCGTTGGGATAATGGCTGGTACGGATGGCGTTAACGTTGTGCAGCTTCATTACCTGCAAATCGCGAAGCATTTCCTTTTCGCCCACCGCAGGGCCCATGAGAGGATCGCTGTCGTGCCGGTTTACGCCGCGAAACTTGATGTTCTGCCCGTTCAGGATGACCACGCCGTTTTCCACATGTATGTCGCGCACACCCACTTCATCGGCAATCCATTCCTCGCCGCATTGCAGAATCAGCTTGTACAGGTAGGGCGTTTCCGCGCTCCACAGGCGGGGCTGATTCAGCGTGCAGCAAAACCGTCCGTCCTGGGCCTGACCTTGGGCAATGAGGTTGTTTTCAGCGTCCAGCAGCTGGCAAAGAACAGTCGCCTCGGCGCTGGTTTGCACCGATACGCTGATTTCGGCCTTCTGGAGATTGGCGTCAAGCAGGGTTTGTACGGTATAATCGTTCAGGCAGGCTTCCTCGCGGGTAAGCACATAGACGTCGCGGAAGATACCCGTGGTACGAAACTTGTCCTGATCCTCCCAGTAGGATCCGTCGCACCACTTGAGAACCAGCACGTGAAGCACATTGCTGCCATCCACAACGTAATCGGTAATATCAAACTCGGATGTGCTGTGAGATACCTGGCTATAGCCGACAAACGATCCGTTAAGCCATACGTATTCACAGCTGTCCACGCCTTCAAAGCACAGGGTTTGGCGTTTGCCGGGCTGCTTTTGATACTCAAAACGGCGTGCGTACAGGCCGCAGGGGTTTTCCACGGGCACATGGGGCGGATCAAACGCAAAGGGATACAGCACGTTGGTATACTGGTGCCTGTCGTAGCCGTGGCACTGCCATACGGCGGGAACCGGCATTTTGTCCGTAGCAGGAAGCTCGAGGAAATTTTGGGGCAGATCCAGCACGCTGTTGTAGAAGGTAAAATCCCACTCTCCATTCAGCAGCAGGAAACGGTCGGAGTTTTCGCGCCGCAGGCTAAGGGCGCTTTCGCGGCTGCTGTGGGGGATAAAGTAGGCATGGTTGGGCAGGGTACCCACATGCAGCGTTTCGATGTTTTCATGATAGATGAGCGGTTGCATCTTGAGGCTCTCCTTTTGCAGTTTATTTGTTTCAGGCCCAGAAGGGTCTAAGCCATTCTTCGGCGGTTTTCATGCATACGGCATTGGCGGCCAGCACGGCGCAGGACTGAGCATAATCTACAGCTGCAAGCCCGGGCATGGCAAAGCAACCGCCCGCCTCTTCCACCAGCAGCGATCCGGCAGCGTAGTCCCACGGACGCAGCTTCCATTCAAAATACACTTCCTGACGGCCTGCCGCCACATAGGCCAGGTCCAGCGCGGCCGATCCGCCGCGCCTGATATCCGCCGCGCGCCGCAAAAAGGTCAGCGCGGCCTGCAGGCTTTTCTCCGCCAGCTCGGCATCGTAGGGCGAGGTGCCAAAGCCGATGAGCGCCTGATCCATGGATGTATGGGAAACGTGAATGGGCTGATCGTTGAGCAGCGCGCCGTTGTCCTTTTCGGCATAAAACAGCTCCTGCGTGTAGGGCTGATACACCACGCCCACCACCGGCCTGCGGTCTTTGAGCAGCGCAACGCTAATGGCGGAAAAGCGAGCGTTGTGGATGAAATTGGTGGTGCCGTCCAACGGATCAATCACCCATGTGGGGGCATCGGTCAGCGGAGCGTTTTCCTGTTCCTCGCCAATAACGTGCGAGCCGGGCAGCAGCCTCTGCAGCTCATCCATCAGAAAACGCTGTACCTCCTTATCCACATTGGTTACAAAGTTGGCATGTCCCTCCTTCTGCTCCACGCGGATGGATTCGGCTTTCAGGATGATCTCGCCCGCCCTGCGGACGATGGATTGCAACGCCTGTTTCATAGCCATTCCTTTCTGCGGTCAGGGCCGCTGCAGACAATCGGGTTTTTCCAGCAGCGGATAGAAGCAGGGACGCTCCTCCAGATGCTTGTTGGGGCTGTGCAGGGTAAGGTAGAGCTGGCCGTTCAGCGCGCGGAAAACCATGCCGTGGCCCCCGTCGTTCCAGAACAGCGGCTGCGCGTGAACAAAGCGGCCGTCGATCTCGCCGTTATCGGAAACGGCTACCGCCTGCGTATAGCCGTGCTCGCTGAAGCTGGCCCACAGGCACAGCAGCGTGCCGTCGGGCGTGCGCCACATAAAGGGGCCGTCCGTTACCCAGCCGGTAATGCCGCTGGAATGCGAAACGGATTTTCCCCAGCTTACCTCGCTTGCGCGAAACAGTAGCATGGGCTTGCCGGCGGCGGCGCGCAGATCATCCGTCAGCTGCATGGCGCAGATTTCGCCGTCTCCCACCTGTACCCATTCGTGGCAGAACACCATGTAGGGCTTTCCGCTTTTGCTTACGTACATGGTGCCGTCCAGACACTCCCAGTTTCGCGGGGTAACAGGGCCATCGGAATGCGGAACAAACGGCCCCATCGGGCTGTCGGAACGCAGAATAGTGGTTCCGCGGCAAAGGTTTGGATGCTTGAAGCTGGCAAACATGTAAAACCCGCCCTGCCACGGGTGTACCTCGGGCGCCCAGTAGTTCATCGTGGCCCAGAACGAGCCGTCGTTATGAAAGCAGACATGCGGGCCCTGCCAGTTTTCCAGATCAGTGCTGACATACACATCAAAGCCGTCCGCTTCGCCCCAGCAGGTGGCGCCGCGCGTGCCGTAGAGATAATACTTTCCATCATGCACCAGTACAAAGGGATCGCGAATGTTGATCTCGCCGCGTTTCATGGGGGATCCTCCTTTGGTGTTTCGCTGCGCCACGGCAATGGGGGCTACGGCCCGGGCCGCCCGCTGGCGTTTTCTTCCTTTGCGCCTTCTGGCCGGGGCAAAAGGCATAAGCGCCTTCCTGCCTGTTGCCAGATGGTATCAGCGGTTTTTCAGCACATGCGCCATCACCCACATCCATTTGTTGGCCGGACAGATCCAGACCTCCTTGTAGGTGGCGGTACATACCTGCGGCCAGTAGGGCGCATCGCGGTCATCCAGCGTTTGAATGCCCACGGGCATCTGGCCGATGGTCTGGCCGGGCTGCACGGCGTATTCATCCGTCCAGTCGTAGCCCTCGCCGTAGATCAGGGATTGCGCGAAGGGGTTTTTGCCTACCGTCCACTCCAGCTGACGCTGCACAAGGGACAGGGCTTCCCGGTCGCCGGTGGCGTTGGCGGCGGCAGCCAGCGCCGCGGCCTGCGAAAGAAGCACGTTCAAATTGCCGCGGAAGGAAAACCACACCGGGAACCGGCGCAGATAGTAACCCTTGCCAAGCGGCACGCCCTGGTGCACCTGCTGTTTGAACGCGCGCAGATTATCCTCGTCGCCCGCGATAATGCCGGCCAGCGTTTCCTCGGGATAGCAAACCGCCTCATCCTCGTGATACACGCCCTCGGGAAGCATGCCCCACGGGGCGGTATACTGCGCGGCGGTCCTGCTGTATTCGCAGTACAGGCGCAGGGCGTTCATCCACATTGGGTAGTCGGGATGATCGGGGAAAAGCTCGCACAAAGTGCATAGACCGGCCGTCAGATACTGCTCAAAGGAATGATGAGCATGGTGCCAGGGGATGCGGTGGGCACGATCGCACCAGAAGAAGCCGCGGATGGGTTTGTCCCAATCGGGCATGTCCGTCTGCTGGCATTCCATCAGCAGCCGTGCATAACGAACGGCCTCTTCTTTAAATTCCTGCAGGCCGGCGCGGCAAAGCTCGGCAGCGGCGCTTACGGCGGCGGCGTAAAGCTTGACATCCGCCGTACCGGGATCGTTGTTAAACGGCAGATTGACATCGCCCTTGCTTCCGGCCTGCGCAAAGCCGAAATCCTCCCGTGCCACGCCAAGCGCGTAACGCGAAAGCACAGGATCAATCTGCCGCAGGGCGTACGCGCCGAGCGCCTCGGCATAAGCGGAAACAAAATTGGTAAACGGGCTTGTGGTGGGAATGGAGACGATATCGTCCTCCGTGCCGATGATACCGTCCGTCCAGATGGAGGTGGAGGAGTAGGAGGAGCGGTATCCATCGCCAAAGCGTACCTTGAGCACATAATCCAGCCCCCACCGCGCTTCCTCCAGCACGCGGTCGTGCAGGCGGAGGCGAAGCCCGCTTTCGTTTTCCAGCGAGCGGGCCAGCAGGAACAGCGCGGCTGTGCCATCGGCCGTATTGTTCATTCCCTGCGCAAGGTCGGCTGCGTCATGCCATCCGCCGTTGGCCACAATGGCGCGGCCATCCGGATGTTTAAGCAGCAGATCGCAGTGGCAGGCGCGGTGCTTGCCCGGAATGTCCATGCCGCAGCGCTGGGAAAGGTAAAAATGGAGCACCTTCCAGATGGAAGCGTCCCATACGGTGGGGGAGATATCAAACGCGCGCGTGCTGCTTTCCCCCGCAATCAGCAGATAGCGCCCACAGTCGGTCAGCTCGCTGAAATCCATTATACACAGGCCGTTTTGCCGCTGGATGGGTTTGCGCAGCACCTCGCGGCCCGTTTCGGTTTCCAGCACGAAAAAGGTATCCGCCTGGAGCGTATCCGCCGCGATGGCCTGCTTGGCTTCATAGGGCAGATAGCCGCTGCCGCTAAACGCAATATGCCCCGGACCGGGAATCCAGCCCTCGCATACATCGGCATCCACCTTTTGCAGTTCCAGCCGGGACAGATACCATTCGCAGGTGTCCACCGTATCAAACTCGTGGCCGCACATATCGTATTCCACGGCAACACCCACCACGTTGTCGCGGTGCACATGCGGTATTTCCACGGTGATGTGGTTCCACTGATCGGCTTTCAGGCTTACATTATGCGCGCCCTCGCGGAAATAGCGGTCCGGCACGGGATGCTCGCCTTCGTTGTACAGCTGTACTCGTACGCAAAGCGACTTCATTCCCGGCACGTGCGGCCAAATCCACAGAGAAAGGCGGTTCCAGGATTCCCAGTTTTCGTGGTTGATGATGCGCATGGCGCCGGGCTCCGCATAAATGCGGCCCAGTCCGCGGCCGGGCAGCCAGGTGGGCAGATTGCTTTTGGCCGTAAACTTCAGGCTGGTTTTGCCATCCAGCACATGCTCAGAGGACAGCTCGATGCGGGCATAGGGCGTAAGCGGCTTCCAGTGCTCCAGCGATTGCATGTCATCCAGCAGGCGCGACTGGATCACAGGCTTCTGCCGCAGACGGTAATCGGTGGTTTCACGTTCGTTGACGGGCATGATTTGATGCGCGTCGTGAGAAAGATCGATCCATTGCTGCAAACGGTTATGCATGGGCGAAACCTCCTGTGCTCATTTTTTTCATTTGGATGGCGGTATAGAAAAGTGAGCCTGCAAAAACAGGCTCAAATGGGAAAACCTAATTGAATTCCACAACTTCCTTTTCGGGCTGCGTGGCCTTTTCGACGGATTTGGCATACAGCACGGGCCCTTCGCCGCGGTACTGCTTCATTTTTTCGATATGGATTTCGGCCGTAACCGTTACCCACGCATCCGCGACGGGCATCATGGCGGAGGGGCATTTGCAGATGAAGCCGATAAAGCGAATATCATCCGCGCAGCACACATTGGCCATGCGCCCGGGCACAAAAGCGTTGCCGGGCAGATCGCGCCCGCGGTAGACCTGGCCCTTGAAACGGACGGTTTTGCCCTCGTAACGCTCGGGAGCGTTCATGGCGTCCACATAGAACAGGCCGTAATCCTGATCCGCGATTTCCACAATGGGAGCGTCCAGATCAAAGGGGGGAGGCAGGCCCTCGTCATAGCTTTCGCCAACGCCGTCGGGGCTTTCAAAGTAGATGGAAGCGCGGGGATTCATGGCTTTGATGTTGCGCGCGCGCACCTGCGCCTTGCGCACCTCGTCGCAGCGGTTGAACACCACCATGTCGGCGGCGGCGATGTGCTCAATCATCCGCGCGCCCATGTTGTTGATGTAGGTTTCAAACGTCTCGCCGTTTACGGTGGTTACAATTTCAAAAACCTCTACAACGGGGGAAATATCCACCACAAACTGCTCCAGATCCCACATGCCGTTCAACTCGATAATCACGCGGTCGGGCTTGTGCTTTTTGATGAGGGCGTCCAGAACGTCTGGCGTCAGGCTTTCCTGATCGTCAAAGGTTTGCACGACCGTGCGGGATTTTTTGAGCGTGGACGGTTCAATTTCCACTTCGCCCTCTTCGGTCATTACCAGCAGCGTGCGCTCGCCATGGGTAAAGCCGGGGTCCAGCAATACGCTTTCAATAAAGGTGGTTTTGCCGCTTTCCAGAAAACCGGCAAACAGATAAGCAGGAACAGCCATGTCTTTTTTTCCTCCGCTCAGGCAATGCAGAACAGCCGGGCAAGCGCGGCCTCATCCAGCTGCGCGCCAATGACGCACAAACGGCCGGTGTAATCCGCTCCGCCCATGCGCACCTCGGGCTCGCCGGGGGTATAGTCAAAGTGCAGCCAGCCGCCGTCCACGCAGGGAACAATTCCCTTGGCGCGCAGCACGTTGCCCACCTTTTCATCCTGCAATCCGTTCAGCGCCGCCTCGATTTCCTCACGGCTGTATTTGCGCACGGTCTCACAGCCCCAGCTGGTAAACACCTCGTCCGCATGATGGTGATGCTCGTGGTCATGATGATGCTCATGATCATGGCAGCCGCATTCGCAGTATTCATCATGCTCGTGGTGATGCTCGTGGTCGTGGTCGTGATGGTGCTCGTGATGATGCTCATGCTCGTGATCGTGATCATGGCAACCGCAGCCGCAGTGCTCATCATGCTCATCATGCTCGTGATGATGGTGCTCATGCTCGTGATGTTCTTCCTCAATCTCCTGCATCATCTGCTGGGAGAGGGAGTGGCCTTCCTCCATGGCGGCAAGCATCTGCGCGCCGGTCAGCTCATCCCAGGGAGTGGTGAGAATGCGGGCTTTCCCGTTGTGCTGGCGCAGCAGCGCAACGGCGGCTTCCAGCTTTTCCGCGGATACATTCTGGGTGCGGCTGAGCAGAATGGCACCGGCGTGCTCAATCTGGTTAAGGAAGAACTCGCCAAAGTTTTTGATGTACATTTTGCACTTGGCCACGTCCGCAACGGTAACAAAGCTGTCCAGCTCCACGGGCATGTCCTTGGCCACGCCTTCCACTGCGTGGATCACGTCCGACAGCTTGCCAACGCCGGAGGGCTCGATGAGAATGCGGTCGGGGTGATAGGTTTCAATCACCTCGCGCAGCGCCTTGCCAAAATCGCCCACCAGAGAGCAGCAGATACAGCCGGAATTCATCTCGTTAATCACAATGCCGGCTTCCTTCAGAAAGCCGCCGTCGATGCCGATCTCGCCAAATTCGTTTTCAATCAGCACCACCTGCTCATCCTTGAGCGCTTCACTGAGCAGCTTTTTGATAAGCGTTGTCTTGCCTGCGCCCAGAAACCCGGAAATAATATCAATCTTGGTCATCTTTGTATCTCCTCGCTTGCTAAAAACATGGAAAGGTTAACCGGTATACCGCTTGCAAAGCATGCATACCATTTTTATTTTACCACAATCTGCTGAAAATGTACATCCATTCAAAAAAGAACCGCCTGTTTGATTGCCCGCAGGCAAAAAATATGCTATGCTAAAGCCAGCAGTTTCGGAAAAGTTCGTTTGGTAAAAGTCCGCGAAAAGAGGTTGATGGGCATGACGAGAGAACAGGCGATTTTGAATTTTCTTGATGAAATGGAGGGCCGGGGCCTTCACGGCTTTTTGCTTACGCTGCATGGGAAAACGCTGGCGGAAGGGTATTACGCGCCGTTTTGCGCCGGGCAGATGCATCGGATGTACTCGGTAAGCAAATCCGTGGTTTCATTGGCTGTGGGCATGCTTTTGGACGAGGGCAGGCTGTCGCTGGACAGTACGATTGTCAGCTATTTCCCGGAATGGGTGGATGAGCATACGCCAAAGCTTTTGCGGCAGGTGACCATTCGCCACATGCTAACAATGTCCACCTGCTACGAGCGTTCGACGTATTCTCCCCTTGAGGATGAAAACTGGACCAAGACGTTTTTTTATGCTGCGCCGTCGCATCCTGCCGGAACGCTGTTTCACTATGATACATCGGCCACGCAGGTGCTGTGCGCGCTGGTGGAACGGCTGACGGGAGAGGACATGCTTACGTTTATGCAGCGGCGGCTGTTTGATCCCATCGGCATGGACGGGCCTAAAAAGTGGCTCACGGATGGTGCGGGAACAAGCCAGGGTGGCACGGGGCTCCTGATGACGCTACGGGACTTTTCCAAGTTGGCCCATTTTTGTATGTCAAATGGGCAGGGCATCGTGAGCGAGGCATATCTGCGTGCAGCAACCGGCTGGCAGATTGCCACCGATGAGCGCAGCGCGCCGGAGGAACGTTACGGCTACGGTTATCTGTTCTGGCAGATGAGAGAAGGGTTCTATCTGTACGGCATGGGCGGACAGATGTCGCTTTGCCTGCCGAAGGAGCAGCTTGCGCTGTGTACAACGGCGGATATGATGCTCTCTTCCACAGGTGTGCAGCCGATTTTTGACGCGTTCTTTCGCCACCTTGCCGGGATTGAACGCCTTCCATCGGACGCGGCGGATGCGGCAAGGCTTGCGGCACGCGTGAGTGCGCTGAGGCTTGAGCCGGTTCGGGGCGGCGCCGCGCCGCGTACGCGCGTGCATATTGAACTGAAAAAATCGCAGCTGCCCTTTACGGCGATTACCCTTTGCGAGGACGGGCTTGTTCTGCGCATCAACGGGGAGGATCAGCAGCTTCCCTGCGCACCGGGCGAATGGCGCAGGGGGGTGTTTCCGGGCTCTTCGCAGCTGTGCATCGCCAGCGGGGGATGGATGGGAGAAAACCGGTATGGAATGCGCTGCGAGCTGTGCGGCGATTTCGTATGCCCGATGGAGCTGTACCTGACGATCAATGGTTCCAGGGCGGCGCTGCGCGTAAACGGAGCGCTGCGGGAATGCGTGCCCGGCTGGAACGGCCTGGCCTGGGGAGAGATCACCTGAGGCGCAGGACACAGCACCCTATCAAGCCTTTCAGGAGCGAACGTCCCATGCCGGCAAAGCAGGCATTTTGGTAAAAATGTGCGCAACAGGGAACACGCGTAAAACAGGACAGCCTCCGTTTGATGCAACCATACGGAAGCTGACCTGTAACAGATTCTGATTTCCAATCAGCTTATATCTCCGATGTTCTGTTTTCGAAACAACCTGGATAATCCTTTTTCTTTCTTTCACAATAAACAGGCCTTTGACGTTTGGACGAGGCATGATGCTTTCTGCATTCATCACATTTTCCATGCCGTTCGCACTTTTTCTTTTTGCAGGGACAATTCTCAATTTGCATCGTATTCTGTCTTCATTTATTTTTGATCTTGCCCTGTTGGAAAAGAAGGCTGATCGGAAAATGTGAAACAGTCTTCCGTCCGCACAGGAAAATGCCCGAAGAGGTTTGGCTTCTTCGGGCGTATGGATTCTTTGGTGTGTTATTCTTCCTGCAGCGTTACGGCGCCCTGCATCAGCTCCGTAATCATCAGAAAAGTCAGGCCCTGCCCATAAGCGGTGGGGGTTACGATGATGTCCTTGTAATGCTGCAGATTGTAGCCCATACCCGTACCGCCGGATACGCCCTGTACCGCGCCGGTTTCGTCAATCTGGCCCAGAACCGCGGACGCAGCCAGCCTGCCCATTTCAACGTACTTTTCATCTGTCAGCAACCCCATGCGAACACCCTTGAGCACGCCATAGGCGATGGCGGCGGTTGCGCTGGTTTCGGTATAGGTTTCTTCCACATCAATCAATGTGGTAAACAGGCCCGATACGCGCTGATACTTCCACAGGGCCAGCACCTGATCCTGCCAGGCCGCCATGATCATGCGCATGGCGGCGTTGTCGCGGCCGGTGATGTCTTTCAGCTCAATCGCGGCGGCAGTAAACCAGGCATTGCCGCGCGCCCATTTCGCACCCGCGTAGTTGTGACGGCGGTCAAAGCTCCAGCCGTGGTTGAACAGGCCGGTAACCTTGTCCTGAAGATAACGGATGTGAATCAAAAACTGGTATTCGGCTTCGTCAATCCATTCGGGCTTTTGCAGCACGACGCCCGCCTTGGCCAAAAACAGGCAGACCATAAACAGCGTATCGCACCACAGCTGCTGGTAATGCTTGTTCCACACGGTGCAGTGCTGCATGCCGTTATACTCCGTGCGCGGCATTTCTTCCAACACCCACTGCGCCCAGGATTCGATTACGGGCAGGTAGGCGGGGTTCTTTGTTTCGTCATAGAGGCAGGTGAGCGCAAGCAGGGGCGCAACGGTATTGACGTTGCGGTGCGGCTTTTCCTGGCGAGAGAGCATATCGTTGTACCAGCCGGTCAGATAATCCAGAATGGTTTTGTCGCCGCTTTGCTGGTAGGTTTTGTAAATGCCGTAGAGCGCAACTCCCGTGGGCCATTCCCAGTTGTTCATGGTCAGATGGCCGCGGGAAGGATCGTTTCCGTCGGCCTGCTGCAGCATATGGAGTACTTTGTCGGCGATGGCTTTGTAATTCATGCTTTTTCTCCTTATTAATATGGATGGATGAAAACCGTGTTGAGAACAGTATACCATCAATCGCCCGCAAATGCATCTGAAAAAAACCAAAAACCACCAGATGCACGAAGCGGTTTATCCGACCGGATGATCCGGCGCGGTTACGTGAAAAACCACCTGAATCTCATGCGTCTGCCGGACAGGCGTTTGCCAGCGCATGTGATACTGCGGGGGCATGGAGACATGGTAGGCTTCGGGCTCGCCTTCGTTCAGGTCCACATCAAAATGATCTGTAATGCAGGCATGGTGCAAATCCCCGCACACAGGTACGATTTCCAGCCGCCAGCCATTGCGCTCAATTTGCATGCTCCGGCACGTGATGCGTGGCTGGGATAGACTGTGCAGCAGATAATCAATGCGGCGCGGCGCATCAAGCGTTAAGCGGTCGGTTACGGTGAGGGTGCTGTCCGTCAGCTCAAACGAGCGGGTCCACGCCAGCACATGCTCGTATGCGCCGGAGGGATCCACCGCGCCGCACAGCACGCCCCGGTCATCCTCGCGGGCATACAGCACCCTGCCGGTAGCCTGATGGCTGAACGCAGCCTGTCCCTGCCCATCCACCAGCAGCGTGTTGTGGGCGCGGGTCTGGTTGGTCCATTCCAGGTGGTGCTTTGTGCCATACCTGCGGCCGAAGTACCCGCTGGGAGAAAGCAGCGCCGTGCCGCCGGCCATCAGGGCAAAGCTTCCCTGGTCGGCGTGCTGGTGACTGACGGAGCCAAACCGGCTGGCCCGGCACAGCAGTGCCAGTTCCTTTTCGGGCTGCTCAGGATGGGTATGCAGGCTGATGTAGCCGCTGTCCGGGAAAGCGCAGGCGCGCGTAATGCCGCCCGCCAGCGAATGCGGCTCCGGCTTGCCGGAAGGCAGAAAGACATCCAGCAGATGCAGCTTGAAGATTTCCTGCTTCTGCGCCTGATGCGACCAGGAACGCATCAGCGGCGCACCAAAACGCTCGGCATAAATATGATAGGGATTCTGGGCAAAAAAGCCCGGCCACTCTGCGTCATCCGGCTTGCACCAGTAACCGTCCGCAAAGGGGTGAATTTCCCAGCCGGGCGGACAAAAATGCTGGAAATACCGAATGAGACGCTGATAAAACGGCCTTCTGAGAAAGCTCACGCCGCTGAAACGCTCCACCGCGCTAAAAAAGGGCAGGTACCATTTGGTGTAGCTGCTGGCATAAAACATCCCCTCCGCCCAGCC
The DNA here is from genome assembly GCA_016297535.1 of Clostridia bacterium. Lineage (GTDB taxonomy): Bacteria > Bacillota > Clostridia > Christensenellales > Aristaeellaceae > Limiplasma. The sequence goes on from JAEDGL010000021.1 coordinate 18,712, forward strand.
GCCGTCCGCACCGCCAAAGTAGGGAAAAATGCCGCCGTATACATCGATGGCATAGGTGAGCCATCGAACCAGCACATCCTGAGAAACAACGTTTGTTCCCTTGAGCACCATGGCGGCTTCGCCCAGATACGCGGGCAGGCGGCCGGCATGCGAATCACCCGGATTTTGACAAAAATCAATTGCGTTCAGCCTGCGCTCGCACTGGTACGCATAGGCAGCCACGGTGCGGGCGACGAAAACGCGCTCTTTGTCGCTCAGCAGCGGATAGCAAAGGTCCAGCACAGCCGGCAGGCAGCGCGCGTGACTCAGACCCACCTCGTCACCCCAGGGACCTTCCAGCGAGCAGGGGCCCTCGCTGCTCCAGTCGCACAGGGTAAGCAAAAGCTCTCTGGCGTGCGCGGTAGCTTCGTGATCCCCAAGAAGCGCATATCCCAGGGCGCAGGCTACCAGATCGCGGTCGCAGTATTCGCGGTGCCGGCCAAAATATTCGCGGTAGGGCAGCGCGGCAGGGTCGCGGTGAAAGCGGGGAGGCTCGGGCAGGCCGTGCTCAAGCGCCAACGCGATCGTGCGCCTGAGCGTTTCGATCGCGTCCGGGTTGCTTTGAACAACGCCGGGAATCTCCTCCGAAAAAAACAGATGACGCGGACGCACGTCCGGCACGGCGTCAAAAATCGCCCTGGCGTCCGGCCTGAGCCATGAAACGGCCTCCTGCGCAATGGAAAACGGCTGCCAGCCCCGCTGGGCATCTTCTGTGGACAGATTCCATTCGTATTCACCGGGCGGCAAAATGAGATTGGGCGTGAGAAAGCAGCGCGTGGTCGTGCCTTCCCAAACGGTTTGTCCGTCTTGCCGCACGGTTACGGTATAGCTTTGTACGCCATCCTCATACAGGAAACAGAAGGTGGGCGGCGTTTCGTACATCACTTCGTTGGGGCGCGGCGATGGAAAAACCTGTCCGCCCGCCGTGCGCTGCTGCTTGAGCTGTTTCATTTGCCACTCTCCCTGCCAAACCAGTGGTATTCGCCCGTTTCGGGATCAATGCGTCCCACCTGCCGGGCGGGTACCCCGGCCATGATGGCATAATCCGGCGTATTTTTGGTAACAACCGCATTGGCGCAAACCAGATTGGCACGGCCGATGGATACGCCGGCCGTGACGGTTACGCCGGCGGCCAGCCAGCTGCCGCGGCCGATTCGGATGCTGTTGTCATAATCGTGATCCGTGCGGGCGCTGAAGCTGCCTGTAGCCGGGTCGAATTTGTGATGCCCCGCCGTCAGACAGCAATGGGGGCCGATGAGCACATCATCCTCGATGGTGATGGAGCCGTTGAGATAGCTGTACAGGCCGATAAAGATATGGCTGCCCACAGCCTCCGGCTGCGCCACGCGTACGATGGCACCGGGAGCGATCATTACCTCTCGCCCGCCAAAGCCCAGCAGCTCTGCCCGGCGGGCGTTATCCGTGCGGTTGTCGGATTGATTGCAGTACCGGGTAAACTGCTCAAACAATTCATCGTCAATCCGGCATTGATTCATATAAAACGCACTCCTTTACTTGGCTCTGCTCCCATTATAGCGCACAGCGCTACGACGGGCAAGAAAAAACCGTCCCGATAGCATCGGAACGGTTGAAAGGGCATGATTTAATGAACGCCGTAGAGCAGCCACACATAGAGGTAGGCAGGAATAATGGCTGCCAGCGTAAAGGGAATGCCAATTTTAAAGAAATCGCTGTTTTTGACCTCATACCCGGCCTTGCGCAGAATGCCGATGCCGGTGATGTTGGCAGAAGCGCCAATCGGGGTAATGTTGCCGCCCAGCGTGGCACCGCTGAGCAGACCGAAATACAGGGGAGTGGGATCCACGCCAAGGGCGGAGGCAAGACCGGCAATGACGGGAATCATGGTGGCAACATAGGGGATGTTGTCGATGAAGGCGGAAATCAGCACAGAGGCCCAAACGATCACCGTATACAGCGCAAACACGTTGCCGCCGCCAAACCTTGCCAGCAGCTGGGCCGCCGCGTCGATAACGCCCTGGGCGCTGATACCGCCGATCATCAGAAACAGGCCGATCAGCAGGCCGATGGTTTGAAAATCAATTTCGCGAAGCGGCTTGATGACCGCAGACAGCGTTTTTTTGCTAATCAGGTTGTAAATCAGCCCGACCACAAACAGCGCACAGCAGATCAACCCGTTGGTAGTGCTGGGCTTGCTGGGCAGGAAGGAAGCCAGAATCAGCAGCAGAATGGCACCGCCCAGCAAAATGGTGGGAACCATGTTGGTTACCTCGGTGCGCTTGCCCGTTTTGGGAATGGGAGATTTTTCCTTGCGGAAGATGATGTACAGAATCAGCGCGGAAAGAACCGCGCCCAGCTCCACTGCAAAGAAGATGCTGGGCTTGCCCTTGTACCAGAAGAAATCCATAAAGCTCATGTCCAGCGCGGAGCCCAGCATAATGGCGGTGGTATCGCCTACCAGCGTTGCGGCCCCCTGCAGATTGGAGGATACCGCAATGCCGATCAGAAAAGGTACGGGATTGGTTTTAAGCTTTTTGCAAATTTCCAGCGCAACGGGAGCAATCATCAAAACGGTGGCTACATTGTCCACAAACGCGCTGATCAGGCCTGCAAACAGCGAAAGGCAAACGGCGGCCCATTGCACGTTGGGCACCTTTTCCATAATCAGGTCAGCCAGCAGCTCGGGCATACGGCTTTCAATAAACAGCGCAACCAGACCCATTGTGCCCGCAATCATCAGCAGCACGTTCAGGTCGATGGACGGCCAGATCTGTGCCAGCGGAAGCATGCCGCTTACAATAAACACAAGCGCGGATGACAGCGCAATATAGGGACGGTACTTGCTGAAGCAAAGCATCAGCACATAGGTGAGAGCAAATAGAATAAGGGCAGGGATCATTTCAGGCTTCCTTTCTGTTAAGCGTAGTGGAACAGGGCGCCCAAAAGCGCCCGGAACAACATTTTACCACATGAAAGGAATATTGATCAACTTTTTTCCATTCTATTTGCTCACAACGGGATAACTATGTTAAAATGAACCGGCGGTTGCTGCTGATCCGCCTTTGATGGTTTGCGATGGGGGAAAAACGGGAATGGAAATTGGATTTTCGCGCCGGTGCTGGCTGGCAGGTTTTGCATGCTCGGTAACGGCGCTTGGGCTGATGAGCCGTTATTTGCGCTGGACAGTCAGGGGTATGGATCGGCTCGTCCTTCTGGCCGGGGTGATCATGCTGGCTGCAACGGCTGCGCTTTGGTTTTTCTGGAAGGAAAAGAGGGAGAAACGGTTTGCAATCGGCTTTGGCATGCTGTTTGCGCTTTCTCAGCTGTGCGGAGAAAGAGTTCTTGGCACAGGCACCATTGCGCAAACGGGCGTTGAACTGCTGGAGCTTTTGGCACTTGCACTGGCTCTGGCCCCGTGCGCGGGGGGGCGTTTTCTGCGCGCTTGCAAACGCTCTTGGCCGGGCCCGGAGCCGTGCGGCCCGTATGCAGCCCGCACGGCTTGGCGAGAAAACCGTTTTCTTGGGGAGCACGCTGGTTTTGCTGCTTTGCTGGCTTCCTTATCTGCTGGCGTATTATCCCGGATTGTTCACCTATGATATCAGCTGGCAGTACCAGCAGTTTCTGCAATGGAATCTGAATACCCATCACCCGCTGATTCATACGCTGCTGGTTGGCGGCCTGTGCGAGCTGGGCTGGCAATGGTTTGGCTATCCTGTCAAGGGCTTTTTGATGTACACCGTGCTCCAGATGATCCTGATGGCGCTTGCAATGGCCAGCGCGGTGCGCCTGCTGCACCGCTGCCGGGCGCCGCTGTGGACACGCATCCTGATGCTGGCGGCATATGCGCTGCTTCCGTTTCATGCGCTGATGGCCATCAGCTCCACCAAGGATACGCTGTTTGCGGGAGCGGTGCTGTACCTGAGCGTTTTGCTCATGGAAGCCGTTCTGGACAGCAATACATTCCGAAAACCCGGATGGATGATCCGTTTTGTTCTTGCCGAGGCGGCTGTGGGATTGTATCGAAACAACGGGTTCATTTGCATTGCTGCGGTAGCGCTTCTGGGCGTTATCGGCCTGGTCCGGTACCGGAGAGCGGCTGTCAGACTGCTGGCGCTGTCCCTTTGCGGTATGATGGTTTATCTGTCCGTCAACGCGGGCCTGAAGGCGGCAACCAATGCGGAAGACGGTCATATCCGCGAAATGCTCAGCGTGCCCCTGCAGCAGCTGGCACGTGTCTATTGCCTGACAGAGGACGAGGCCAAGCCGAAAATTGAAAAGTGGCTGCCGGACGCGGCCCAGTACAGCCCGCCGCTGGCGGACATGGTAAAGAATACGTTTGATGCAAAAAAGGAGGACTTGCCACGGCTGTTTTCCCTTTGGGCGCAGGTGGGGCTTCGCCATCCGATTGTGTACGTGGATTCGTTTCTGGTAACGGGCGCAGGCTTTTATCACATTGATGCGCCGCCCACGGGCCAGTACGCCGAAACCAGCTTTCACCAGGATGAGGGCTGGTGGATGGTGCCGGATTCCAAGTGGCCGTGGCTGCGGGATCTGACAACGCGGCTGTACAGCCGGAACGAATTTCTGGATATTCCCCTGTACAGCATCGTGCTTTCTCCGGCGCTCTGGGCCTGGATCATGCTGTTTTCCTTGTGGATGGGCCTGTGCAGACAAAACCGGGCGGTCGTTGCGGCAGGGTTTGTGCTCTTTTCGCTCTACCTGACGCTTCTGTTAAGTCCCTGTGTCATGATGCGGTATGTCTATCCAATCATGCTATGCGCCCCGCTGCTGCTATCAGCGCTGATAAGCCCCGCGTTTGCACTGAAACGCGGGGCTTGATGATCACATTCGTTTTCTCCTGCTGCGGGTTACGGGCTCCGTATGCACTCCCGCTGCGCGAAGCACGCTGCGTCCGGCCATGCTCCCACGGGGAGGCATGTATGTATCCAGGGGCTGCTCTGCCGGCCAGTCCTCCTTGACGGGACGAAACGCGCTCTCCTGTGCTGGAGCGGGCGAGGGACTGTCGAACACGGACAGTGGTATGCTACGGCTTTCCAGTGCGGGCAGTAACACCGCTTCACTTGCCTGCACAGCGGGCTGCATCCATAATCTGTTTTGCATGGAAACGCTCCTTTCCGGCGGTTTGTGGGCCTGGTTCATGTTATGCAGGAAAGGAGAGCGTGTGAATGGAACGCGGCGGTCTGCGCACCCGTAGAATAAAATGTGTCCCAGCCTCCGATGGGAGGCTGGGAACAGAGCGTCGAAAAAGCTCGCCAGGGGCGATCTTTTCCGCCGGGAATGCACCATTTGCCTACT
>JAEDGL010000165.1 GCA_016297535.1 Clostridia bacterium
AGCCGGGCGATACGAACCAAAGTCAGAGGGGCTGCGGCCCCTCTGACAACTCCCCGTAAGGTTCAGGCTGAGGGGACGAAGCCCGCTCCTCTGTCCCCTGTCGCATGATGGCGTTATTTGCCTTCGATATCGCTTCCGCAATGCTGGCACTTTACGGCCTCATCGTGCACGGGCTGCTTGCAGTAGGGGCACAGACGGGCAGGCTTGGCAGGCGCGGCTTCCTTTTTGGGCATCAGCTTGCTCATGGCTTTGATGAAAAGGAACACGCAGAAGGCAATAATCAGAAAGTTGATAATGTTCTGGATAAAGCTGCCGTAGTTCAGCGTACCTACGCCGGCTTCCTTGGCGGCTTCAATGCTTACGTACTGCTGGCCATCCAGCGCAATGAAAAGGCCGCTCAGGTTTACGCCGCCGGTGAGCAGGCCGATTACGGGCATCAGCATATCGTTGACCAGCGAATTGACGATGGTGGTAAACGCTCCGCCAATCATCACGCCGGTGGCCAGCTCCAGGATATTGCCCTTGGTGCAGAATTTCTTGAATTCGTTCAAAAACTTTTTCATGTGTGAATCCGCCCTTTCTGTTGGTGTTCATTCAGATGATATCGAAACGGCCGTCAAATGTCAAGCAAAGCTCAAGCCTGACGGTCTTTTTGTGCGCTTGCGTACTGCATCAGGTCATCCATGGCGTTGGCGATGTTGGGATACTCCGGCGTAAGGGTAACAACATGAGGCATTCCATGCAGCCAAAGCTTTCGGCGCACTTTGCTTGATACATCCTTCAAAATTCTGTCCGCGCTGCCCTCCCAGATGGTTTCATCCCCGTCGGACTGCACCACCAGAATGGGGCACTGGATGGAAAAAAGGTTTCGGTTGGCCATTTTGATCAGCCGGTTGAGATCCGCGCCCCTCGCGGTTGGAAAGCCGGAGTAGCCAAAATCATATGCTTTATCGATATGGGTGTGGCGGTCGGTGGGGCTGCCCCACGAAATGCGTGGAATCAGCGCCGAGGCAAGGCCCGCCAGAGGCAGCAGGCGGTTTTTGACCGCCGTTGGCGCAGAGATGGGCACGCAGGCGTCCACCTTCATCTGCTCGGCAACCAGCAGCGCAAGCACGCCGCCCATGGAAAGCCCTGCTACGGTAAATACGCGTACCTCCTGCATCATCTGGTAGGCGGCTTCCTTGGCGGCTTGCAGCCATTGCTGCCATGTGGTTTGGGCCATATCCGCCTCGGTCAGGGCATGTCCGGGCAGATTGATGGTGCGCACGGTGTACCCGCGCGCGGCCAGCTCGTCCGCCAGAGGACGCATGTGCGCGCATGAGCCCGTGAAGCCGTGAATCAGCAGCACGCCGCAGTCGTTTCCCCGGTGATAAAAGGGCTGGCAAACCTCGCGGTCAAAGTATTCCTTCTGATAGGGCTCCATGTGCTCATCCTCCTGTATCCATGATAAACCAGCCTATGCGGGTTCAGGCTTTGTTATGATTCCAGACGCTCTATGTCGTCCTTGCGTCCCATTACCAGCACGTTGTCGTTTGTTTCAAAGGGGATGTCGGGCGCGGGAGATACCAGAAAGCGTCCGCCCCGAAGAATGGCCAAAATATTCAAGCCATAACGGCGGCGCACATCCAGATCCAGCATGCTGTGCCCCACCCATTTGGCAGGTACGCGGGTTTCAACAATCTGATAGTCGCCGGTCAGCTCCATCAGCTCCAGCACGTTGGGGGTAAGCAAACTGCGGGCAAGACGCGCGCCCATGTCCTGTTCGGGGAAAATCACGCGATCCACACCGACTTTGCGAAGCACCTTGGCATGCAGTTCATCGTTGACTCTTGCTACCAGATAGGGCACGCCCAGTTCTTTAAGCAGAACGCTTACCAAAATGCTGTCGCGTGTGTTCTGACCGATGCTGACGATTGCAACATCAAAGTTCTGGATGTCCAGCGAGGAAAGCGCCTCCTCATCCGTCACATCCAGTTGGATGGCCTGCATGACATGCGGAGCCATTGCATCCACCAGAGCTGCGTCTGTATCCACCGCCATAACTTCCTGGCCAAGATCGCTCAGGCTGCGCGCTACGCTCATGCCAAAACGGCCAAGACCAACCACCAGAAACTGCTTTGCTTTCATCTAATTGATGCTCCTTTTAGCCAATCATGATTTTTTCCTCAGGATAATGCACCTTGGAGGAGGGGCCGCGCTCTCTGCGGCTGGCCAGCGCCAAAGCAAGGGTGAGCGGGCCTACGCGGCCCAGATACATCAGCGGCATCAGCAGCCATTGGGATACCGCGCTCAGGTTGGGCGTGCCCGCGCTGGAAAGTCCCGTGGTGCTGAACGCCGAGGTGGCTTCAAACAGCAGATCAAGCATATCAAAGCCTCTGCTCCGTTCGATAATACTGAGGGCGCATGCGTTGGCAACGACAATCATAAGGCCGATTACGGCAATCGCTATGGAGCGGCGCGCAGTCTCAACGCTGATTTCGCGGCCAAAGAGGCTGATGCGTTCGCGGCCGCGCGCAACGGTGATTACGATCATCAGCAGCATGGCTGCCGTGGTGGTTTTGATGCCGCCGCCTGTAGATGCGCTGGATGCGCCGATAAACATGAGCGGAATGCCCAGCAGCTTGCTGGGATCCGTCAGAGAGGACTGATCAAGGCTTGCAAAGCCCGCCGTGCGCTGCGTTACGGACTGGAAAAAGCTGTTCGCAAGTTTGCTCATGACACTCAGCGGGCCAAGCGTTTCCGGGTTTGTCCACTCCAGCGCGAGCGTGGCCAGCGTACCAAAGGTTAACAGCGCGGCAGAGGCCGTCAGCACGATTTTGGCATGCAGCGACAGCGCGCGCAGGCGCAGCCTGTGGTGCAGGCACTCAAGGATTACCGAAAATCCAAGTCCGCCCAGGATGATCAGCCCGGCAATCACCATCAGCACATAGCTCTCTCCTACCAGATGGGTCAGGCTGTTGCCGCTGCCAAACAAATCGAATCCCGCGTTGCAAAAGGCGCTGACAGCGGTGAAAAAGCTGTACCAGATGCCCCTGGCGCCGTAAAGGGGAACAAGGCGCAGCATCAGCAGCAGCGCTCCGACGGTTTCGATGATGATGGCCATCAGAAAAAAGATCAGCGAAAGCCGCACCATGCCGGAAAGCGTGGTCTGGTTCATGCTGTCGCGCAAAAGCAGACGGCTTTTCAGCGACATTTTTTTGCCAAGCGCGCTCAGGATGAGCGTGGCAAACGCCATAAAGCCCAGACCGCCTACCTGAATCAGGATCAGCAAAACCGCCTGTCCAACGATGGACAGATCCTTGCCAACGTCAATCAGGGAAAGGCCGGTAACGCATACTGCAGAAGTAGCAGTAAACAGGGCGTTGAGCAACCCGATGGAGCGGGAACCCGACGCGCACACAGGCAGCGTAAGCGCCAGCCCGCCTATCAGGATTACGATAAGAAACCCCAGCGCAAGAATCCGTTCCGGCTTGACGGTTTGCTTGCGAAGGGGAAGGTTTCGTCTTTCGGACACAAAAAGCCTCCCGATCTGTTCTGATCTGCAAAAGAGACGAAGCATGCTCCCTCAACCGGCTGCTCCTTCCCCCTGCTTTTTTCTATTATACTCCCTTCCCTCTTTTTTGTACAGAGAAGGCGCTGGAAAACCGTTTTTCCCTTGACAAGCAGACAAGCGCAGGACTATACTTTCTTTCATCAAAAACGGATCAAACGGTTGGCATCGAGGCCGTCAGGCGGCTTTCATGCACAAAGTTTTCAAGGAGTTTGCTGCTATGAAAATTACGGAAGTTCGGCTTGGGCTCATCTCGGTGCCGCTGCGCGTGCCCTTCAAAACGGCTCTGCGTACGGTAAACAGCGTGGAGGATGTGGTGGTGGAAATTTACACCGACAAGGGCGCGGTGGGATATGGCGAGGCTCCGCCCACGGGCGCGGTAACCGGCGACACCACCGGCGCAATCCTCGGCGCGCTGCGCGATCATCTGATCAAAACCATCATCGGCCGCGATGTGGATGATTTTGAGGATCTCATGAAGGCCGTTCAAAAATGCGTTGTTCACAATACCAGCGCCAAGGCGGCGGTGGATATGGCACTGTGGGATTTGTTTGGCCAGCTGTACAATATTCCCGTCTACAAGCTGCTGGGCGGCAGCCGCAGGCAGCTGGTAACGGATATCACCATCAGCGTAAACGACCCGGAGGAAATGGCGCGCGACGCCGTTAACGCGATTGAGCGCGGCTATGACACGCTCAAGGTAAAGGTAGGCGCAAATCCTGCGCTGGATGTGGCGCGTCTAACAGCCGTGCGCAGGGCTGTGGGCGCGGATTGCCGCATTCGCATCGACGCCAACCAGGCATGGACGCCCAAGCAGGCCGTTCGCATCCTCAATCAGATGCAGGAGCGCGGCCTGGATATCGAATTTGTGGAGCAGCCTGTGCCCGCGCTGGATTACGAGGGGATGAAGTACGTTACGGAGCGCAGCGATGTGCCGGTATTGGCGGATGAGAGCGTATTCAGCCCGGAGGACGCGCTTAAAATTATGCAGATGGGCGCAGCCGATTTGGTCAATATCAAGCTTATGAAGTGCGCGGGTATCTACAACGCCTTAAAAATTGCTTCTGCCGCCGAGGTTTACGGCGTGGAGTGCATGATCGGCTGCATGCTGGAGGCCAAGATCAGTGTTAACGCTGCCGTCCATCTGGCATGCGCCAGGCAGATCATCACCAGGATCGATCTGGACGGGCCTGTGTTGTGCAGCGAGGACCCCATAACCGGCGGATCGGTGTTCAGCGAAAAGCACATCACCGTCTCGAACGACCCCGGATTGGGCATCAAGGGTGTTCGGGGAATCCGGTATCTGGAGAATGATAGATAATTTTCACAGGGGATGCGTGCCCACGCATCCCCTGTCCTTTGATGTGCATGATCCAAACCGAAGCACCCCGCGCGAAGGCTGGTCATTGAC
>JAEDGL010000166.1 GCA_016297535.1 Clostridia bacterium
TCAGAGGGGCTGCGGCCCCTCTGACAACTCCCGAAAAGTTTTTCGACAGTCTGAGCCGCGTACATGGTGATGTGCGCGGCTTGCTTTTTGCGCCTGCAAAGGATGAAAACGGGGAAGAAAGCCCGTTATTCCTTTTTCCAGTATTCGCCCCTGCTTCTTTCCATTATTCCTTCGGCGATCATCTCGCGGCGCAGCGTGCAGAAATCATCGTGAAAACCGGCAATGATGAGGTTGACTTCCTTTTCGGAATAGATTTTCCCCGGCTCAAACTGCCTGGCGATTTCCTCCAAAACAATGCGCCGCTTTTTACGCTGTACGGGAATGGTTTTGAGCTTGCCGTATTCAAACAGGTTTTGCAGCACCTTTTCGCGGTACTGCTTTTCACGCAGAGCCTGTGCGTCCGGCTTTTCGCCGTCGGGACAGACAATCTGATACAGCTGCTGATCCAGCATTGGACGGTTGAGCGTGGCTACGGCATAGTATTGCTCCTTGTGCATGGATACAAGACCGGCTTCCTCCAGCTTTTTCAGATGAAAGGAAATGGTGGATGGCGTGCGGTCCAGCACCTCGGCAAGCAGCTCCACATATTTGGGGCCGTCTGCAAGCGCTCTGATCAGCTGCATGCGGGTAGCATCGGACAGGCATTTGAACAGCAGAATGGCTTCATTTTCCGTCATGCGTTCTCGCTCCTTATGGAAAAGAAAACATCCCTGATCTCATTGGCTGTAGACAGCTTTTCTTCCTCAATGGTCTGCGTCAAAATATCCCCATGCTCGCGCGCAGCGGCAAGGCGGGCACGCCACGGGGCGGTAAGCGTTTCAAAACGGCGCTCGTAGCGGCTGCAAAAGGAGGGCCAGTCGGTGGCCTGACGTTCATCCGTCAAAGCGACGGTATCAAAGATGCCAACGATGTTCAGGCTGATTTTTTGCGAATTGGCCTCGTCCTGACGTTTCTGCTCTTCCAGCTGCTCAATGGCCTGGCCGATGCGCTGCTTTTTGTCTGCGAGAAAGGCGCGGTAGGGGAGAAGATGGTCTGCGATGGTTTTCATGGGTTGTCCTCCTCAGGGAATCAGTTGCTCGGGCGTTGGCTGTTGGGGAGAAAGCCAGTAGCTTCGTCCGTCTGCGCTCCGGTCCAGAAAACGGTAGTCGTACAGCTCGCGCCGCAGGGTGGCAGGGTCGCCAAAGGTATGCCAGCTCAGCAGCAGATCATTCACCTCCCGCTCGGTATAGCGGCGGGAGGGTTCAAATTTTTCTGCAAGATAAAAAAGACAGTACATTTTCATCTTCCGCTTTGCCGGAAAGAGCACAAGCCTTCCGGCGGAATCCAGAAAGTTTTGGATGGGGTATATCACAAAAACACTTCCTTTCCCGGTTTCTGGATATGATTATATCCATAAAATCAAAAAAGTCAATATTGTTTTTATAAATATCGAAATAAAAAATAGACATTCGGAATCAGTCGAATTTTTTCCGATTTTCTCTTGTGTCCAATTTGCAAAAATGATATGATTGACCAGTTGGGATTTTTCTGAAAGGGGTAGCGGCTATGCGCATTGGTTTTGACCATGACCGGTACACGGCCATGCAGTCGGAGAACATTCGCAAAAGGATTGACACCTTTGGGGGCAAGCTGTATCTGGAACTGGGCGGAAAGCTGTTTGACGATAATCATGCCTCGCGCGTGCTGCCGGGCTTCCGGCCGGACAGCAAGGTAAGCATGCTGCTGAATTTAAAGGACCAGGCCGAGCTGGTGATTGCCATCAGCGCGGATGATATTGAAAAGAGCAAGGTACGCGGCGACAGCGGCATTACCTACGAGGCCGAGGTACTGCGCCTGATCGACGCCTTCCGCGGCATCGGCCTGTATGTGGGCAGCGTGGTCCTTACCCGCTGGCGCGGACAGCGCAGCGCGGTGCTGTTCAAGCAGCGCCTGGAAAAGCTGGGGGTACGTACCTTCCGCCATTTTCCCATTGAGGGCTACCCATATGATGTAGAAAAAATTGTAAGCGACGAGGGCTTTGGTCAGGACGAGTACATCGAAACCACCCGCCCGCTGGTGCTGGTTACCGCTCCCGGCCCGGGCAGCGGCAAGATGGCCGTGTGTCTCAGCCAGCTTTATCAGGAGCATAAGCGCGGCATCAAGGCGGGATACGCCAAGTTCGAAACCTTTCCCATCTGGAACCTTCCGCTCAATCACCCGGTTAATATGGCCTATGAGGCCGCTACGGCGGATCTGGACGATGTAAACATGATCGATCCCTTCCATCTGGAGGCCTACGGCATAACCACTGTCAATTACAACCGAGATGTCGAAATCTTCCCCGTGCTCAGCGCCATCTTTGAGCGCGTTTACGGCAAGTCGCCCTACAAATCCCCTACGGATATGGGCGTTAATATGATTGCCAGCTGCATCGTGGATGACGAGGTTTGCTGTGAGGCGGCCAAGCAGGAGATCATCCGCCGTTACTATGCCGCCCGTTGCACGCTGGTGCAGGGACGTACCGAGCAGCGCGAGGTGGATACGCTGCAGCGCATTATGCAAAAGATGGGCCTGACAAGCGAAATGCGGCCGGTGATCGAGGCGGCCCGCGTTCGCGCGGAGGAAACCGACGCGCCCGCGCTGGCCCTGGAGCTGCCGGACGGCCGGATTATTACGGGCAAAACCAGCAATCTGCTGGGGCCCTCCGCCGCTTTGATTTTGAACGCGCTCAAGGCGCTGGGAGGCATCGAAAAGGAAGAAAAGCTCATGTCCCCTGCCGTGATCGAGCCCATCCAGTCGCTCAAGTGCGATTATCTGGGCAACCATAACCCGCGCCTGCATTCTGATGAGGTGCTGGTGGCGCTGTCCATCTGCGCAGCCACCTCCGAAAAGGCCGCGCTGGCCATGAAGCAGCTGCCCAAGTTGGCCGGGTGCGAGGCACATTCCACCGTCATTCTGCCTGCGGTGGATGACAACATCTTCAAACGCCTGCATGTCAACATCACCTGCGATGCCAAGTACCAGACGCATAAGCTGTTTCACAAGTAAGCCTTTTTCTGCGTTGCTGTAAAAGATTTGCGCGGCAATACGAAAGGATGGGAAAACGATGGAGAATTTTATTCTGAGCCTTGAAATCGTTCTGCCTTTGTTTATCGTGATGGCGGTTGGCTACGCTTGCAAGCGCATGAAGCTGGTAACTGAAGCGCTGGCCAAGCAGATGAACGGCCTGGTGTTTCGGGTGTTCCTGCCGGTGCTCCTGTGCAAAAACATCTATACGAGCTCTCTGGAATCGCTCATCAACCCCGGCGTATTCATCTTTGCCGCTGTTGGCATTCTGGTAATGTTCTTTTTGCTTATGGCGGTTGTGCCGCGCATTGAGCCGGACAAGCGCAAGTGTGGAGCCATGATCCAGGCCATGTTCCGCAGCAACTATGCGTATTTTGGCATTCCTCTGGTGCAGGCCATTTTTCCCCAGTCGGATACAAGCGTAGCCTCCCTGCTGGTGGTTATCGTGGTGCCGCTGTTTAATGTGCTGGCGGTGGTGGTGCTGGAAATGTTCCGCGGCGGCAAGGCCGATCCCCGGCAGATTATCAAAAAAATTCTGACCAACCCGCTTATCATTGGTTCTCTGGCAGGCCTGATCATTTTGATTACCGGCATCCGAATCCCCTCTATTCTGCAAAAGCCCATCGATGATCTCGGCAAGGTCGCAACCCCTTTGGCACTGTTCCTGTTGGGCGCATCCATTGATTTTTCCAAAACCGGCGCGCATGTCAGGCAGCTTTCCCTCTGCGTGCTGGCAAAACTCGTTGTGTTCCCGCTCGCTGCGGTCCTGGCCGGCGCGCTGATGGGCATGCGCGGCGTAGAGCTGGCCAGCCTGCTCATTATCTTTGGCGCTCCCACAGCGGTCAATTCTGCCGTGATGGCGCAGCAGATGGGTTCTGATGGCGATTTGGCTACCGAAGCGGTGGTGTTTACTACTGCGTTCTCGGCGCTTACGGTGTTCCTGTTTGTGTTTGCCCTCAAGAGCCTTGCGCTGATCTGAAAACAGATAGCAAAAATCCCCGCTTCTTTTCGGATGGAAGCGGGGATTTTTGCTATTTGTGGCGTAGCTCGTCGCGAACATATCCGGCCAGAATATCCTTTATGCGTGCGTTTTTGCCGCCTCGCGCAACAATGACATCCGCCAGCTCGATATAGTTGCGAATGTGCTTGTCGAACATGGGCTTTACCGTGGATAGATACTGCTCGGAGATGTTGTCGATGCTGCGGCCGCGTTCGTTAATATCGCGGGTGATGCGGCGAAGCAGGCAAATGTCTGCGTCAACGCTCATGTAAAGCTTCAAAAACATCAGGTCGCACAGACGCTGGTCGTAAAAAACGTGAATCCCTTCAATGATCAGCACCTCGGGCGGATCGATCAGCTCGTCCGGCCTGTCATCGCGGCGGTGCTCGGCGTAGTTGTATGCTTTTCGGGTGATGGGATGACCGGCAAGCAGCTGCTTCATATCCTCCAGAAACAGATCATGATCAAAAATCTCCGGCTCGTCGTAGTTAAGGTGACAGCGTTGCTCAAACGGCAAATGAGAATGATCCTTATAATAACAATCATGATTGACTACCGTGCAGTTTGCGCCAATCGCCTCCGCCAGCTCGTAGGCAAGCGTGCTTTTTCCGCTTCCGCTGGCGCCGCAGATACCTATAATAATCATGAAGGATTCTTCCTTTCTATCCCTTTCTGAATCTAACATATCAAATCACGGACGGACTGTCAAGCAAAAAACGACAGAATACGGCAGACGCGGAATTTTGCGAACAATAAAAGAAAAAGCAACAAAAACATTTGATAAAATCGAAATGATATTGATTATGCTCCGGATATTGTTCGAATTCAAGAAATAAACAAAAAAATTTCAAAAAAAGCGAAAAAAGGTGTTGACAAGAGGTATCAATGGTGATATTATAGACAAGCTCGCTTGA
>JAEDGL010000001.1 GCA_016297535.1 Clostridia bacterium
AAAAATGAGCTGGGTGTGGAACGTGCGCTGAAACTATGTGTGATTACAAGGCATATGGAAAGTTTATTTTATATATTTCTAAGGAGCCGGTTTTATGCACACTGATTACCAAAAAACACTGGTTGCATGTTACCTTGGAATTATTACGCAGGCGATTACAGCAAATTTTGTACCTCTCCTTTTTTTAACATTTCATAATACGTATCAAATACCGTGGGGACAGATCGGTCTTCTTCCTTTGGCGTTTTTTCTGACACAAATGGTAGTTGATGCTTTCTGTGCCCGATATGTTGACAAAATTGGTTATCGACGTGCGATTGTTGTGTCGCAAATCGCTGCAACAATCGGTTTGACTGGATTGGCTATTCTGCCGGAACTAATTTCAAATTCCTTTGTTGGCATCCTCCTGTGTACGATCACTTATGCTGTTGGCAGCGGATTAATTGAAGTGTTGTGTAGTCCCATTGTAGAAGCTTGTCCATTTGACCATAAGGATTCCATTATGAGCCTGCTGCATTCTTTTTACTGCTGGGGATCAGTTGGTACGATTCTATTGTCCACTGCTTTTTTTGCTATTTTTGGTATAGAGAAATGGCGAATTCTTGTGTGCCTTTTGGCGCTCATCCCGTTTTACAACATTTTTAACTTTGCGCGATGCCCCATTGTTCCTTTGGTGGAAGAGGGCAAAGGTATGTCGATTGCTCAGCTGTGCAAATCACGATTGTTCTGGATAGCCGTGATACTAATGGTGTGTTCCGGAGCGGCAGAGCTTGCAATGGCTCAGTGGGCATCCGCTTATACAGAGTCAGCGCTTGGGTTGAGCAAAACGCTGGGCGATCTGGCAGGCCCATGCTTATTTGCTACCACAATGGGAATAAGCCGTGTTTTCTACGCAAAATATGGAGAAAAATGCGAATTGTCCCGTTTTATGCTGGGTTCTGGGGTATTGTGCCTCGCGTGCTATGCACTCGCTTCCATGACAGCTACGCCTTTATGGGGACTGGTTGGTTGTATCACCTGCGGCTTCTCTGTAGGTATCATGTGGCCGGGCACACTTAGTATCACTTCCCAACGTATGCCCCAAGGAGGCACTGCGCTGTTTGCGTTTTTGGCAATGGCAGGAGATCTTGGAGGAGCACTTGGTCCCAGTCTGGTTGGAAATATTACGCAGATTGCAGATAATGACCTTCGTATCGGACTACGCGTAGGATGCCTTTTTCCAATCTGCCTGATAGTTGGGTTAATCATTATGAAGCGTCTCTCCGGCAAAAAAGCCAACTGATTCCACCAACGACGTAAGAGTGTGCTGGAATACTCTAATTGGATGCACATGAAAAAAAGAAGCGTTCAAAGAATCAGGCACGGACTGAATTGCAGGCGGAAGCTGGGAGACAGGATTTGTGCTACTTCAAAGCGGCAATACTGGCACGCGTTCGAAACTGGGAACGCTGAGTATACGTTTCCCTTGAATTTGCAAAGGAATCAGGATACAATAGAACAGAAAACGAAAGTACCCTCATGGAGGTAAATTAGATGAATTTTATGGAAATTGCTCAGAACCGGCAGTCCTGCCGTAGCTACGACTCATCCCGCACTGTTGAGGAAGAAAAAATCCAGGCCGTACTGCAGGCCGGACAGCTTGCGCCCTCTGCCTGCAATGGTCAGCCCTATCACTTTACCGTGTGCAGGGGAGAAACGGCTCGGGAGATTGCGCGCGCCACAAAAGGAACCGGCATGAACTCCTTTGTGGAACAGGCACCTGTGATGATCGTCGTTTCTGAGGAAAATTACGTCGCCTCAGCGGCGCTGGGGGCAAAGCTTAAGGGAAACGACTACCGCTCGATTGATATTGGAATCGCAGCCGCCTATCTTACCGCGCAAGCCACCGCTGAGGGACTGGGCACCTGCATTCTTGGCTGGTTCGACGATGCGAAAATTCGCGAACTCTGTCACCTGAACCATCCCGTGAGGCTGGTAATCTGCATGGGGTATTCATCCGTGGAAGAAAAGCCGCGCGCCAAGAAGCGCAAAAAAATTGAGGAACTTGTTTCGGAAGTAGAGTAGAAAAAGGCTTGACGGAAAAGGGTTTGCATGGTATGCTGAATACGCGTGGTTCAAACAGGCCATGCATGCGATACAACTGACGGAAGTGGAGCTTACCACATGAAGTATCGCGGCGCTGTTAGCGCTTGAATGCCGACCGTCTGGGCGCACCGGAGTTTTTCGGTGCGCCTTTTTGCATAAGCAAGAGGCAACAAACAAAGGAGGCAGGAGTACCATGGAATTCAAAACAGACATTGAAATTGCCCAGAGCTGCGAGATGAAAAACATCCGCGAAATCGCCGCCGTTGCCGGTGTGGATGATCGTTACCTGGAGCTGTACGGCAACTACAAGGCCAAAGTGGATTACAAACTGCTAAACGAGGATCCCTCGCCGGATGGAAAGCTGATTTTGGTAACCGCTATTTCTCCAACGCCCGCAGGCGAAGGAAAAACCACCACATCCGTCGGCTTGGCTGACGGCCTGCGCAAAATTGGCAAGAAGGCTGTTTTGGCTTTGCGTGAACCCTCCCTTGGCCCGGTATTTGGCATCAAGGGCGGCGCTGCAGGCGGCGGCTATGCTCAGGTTGTTCCCATGGAAGATATCAACCTGCACTTTACCGGTGATTTCCATGCCATTGGCGCGGCCAACAATCTTCTGGCGGCCATGCTGGACAATCATATTCAGCAGGGCAACGCGCTGGGGATTGACGTAAAGAAAATTACCTGGAAACGCTGCGTGGATATGAATGACCGCCAGCTGCGCAATATCGTGGACGGCCTTGGCGGACGTATGCAGGGCGTTCCTCGCGAGGATGGGTTTGACATTACCGTTGCCAGCGAGATTATGGCCGTGCTGTGCCTGGCCACCAGCATTTCCGACCTTAAGGAAAGAATCAGCAGGCTGATCGTTGGCTATACCTATGATGACAAGCCGGTAACTGCGGCAGATCTGAAGGCTGCAGGCGCGATGACGGCGCTGCTCAAGGATGCTCTCAAGCCCAATCTTGTGCAGACGCTGGAAGGAACCCCCGCCTTTATCCATGGCGGGCCCTTTGCAAACATCGCTCATGGCTGCAACTCCATCATGGCCACCCGCATGGCGATGAAGCTGGGTGACTATTGCGTTACCGAAGCCGGCTTTGGTGCGGATCTGGGCGCTGAAAAGTTTTTGGATATCAAGTGCCGCAAGGCCGGTCTGACGCCTTCGGCTGTGGTGGTTGTGGCAACGGTGCGTGCATTAAAGCATCACGGCGGCGTAGCCAAGGCAGATCTGAACAACGAAAACCTGGCTGCCTTGGAAAAGGGACTTCCCAATCTGCTGCGTCATGTGGAAAACATTACCAACGTATTTGGCCTTCCCTGCGTGGTGGCCATCAACCGTTTTCCTGCGGATACCGAGGCAGAGCTTGAGCTGATTCGCACCAGGTGCAGGGAGCTGGGCGTGAACGTTGCGCTGTCCGAGGTATGGGGCAAGGGCGGAGAAGGCGGCGTGGAGCTGGCCGAGGAAGTGGTTCGTCTGTGCGAATCCGGCGCGAACAGCAATTTCCGGTTTGCCTACGGCGACGAGCTGTCCATTGAGGAAAAATTGCAGGCCATTGTCACCAGAATTTATCGAGGCAAGGAGGTTTTGCTCACCCCCAATGCCAAAAAGCAGGCGCAGCAGCTTACCGACCTGGGCTTTGCTTCCCTGCCCATCTGCATGGCCAAAACCCAATACTCCTTCTCTGACGATCAGACGCTACTGGGCGCGCCAGACGGTTTTACAGTAACGGTTCGCAATCTCAAGGTTTCTGCCGGAGCAGGCTTTATCGTGGCTTTGACCGGAGACATTATGACCATGCCCGGGCTGCCCAAGGTTCCTGCTGCTGAAAAGATAGACGTAGACGAAAACGGCAAAATCACCGGCCTGTTTTAATGGACCAAACGGAAATCGCCACTGGCTTTCATCGCCGGTGGCGATTTATTTTACCATTTTCACCCGCATTGACATTTCAGGATGAATCGGGCTATAATACCTTAAGGGCAAAATCACATTCAAAAATGAGGGTTAACGATGAAATATGATGTTTTGATAATCGGTGCTGGTCCGGGCGGTATTTTTTCTGTTTATGAGCTGATGAAGCTGAATCCTTCGCTTCGCGTGGCGGTGCTGGAAGCGGGACATTCGCTCCAGAAGCGAAAGTGCCCGATCGACGGTAAAAAAATCAAGTCCTGTATTGGCTGCAAGCCCTGCTCCATCATGAACGGCTTTGGCGGCGCAGGCGCGTTTTCGGACGGTAAGTACAACATCACCAACCAGTTTGGCGGCACGCTGTATGAGTATATCGGCCGGAACGAGGCGCTTGACCTGATGCACTACGTCGATGCGATCAACCTGGCTTTTGGCGGTGAGGGAACAAAGCTGTACTCCACCACAAACAGCGAAATCAAAAAACTGTGCCTGCAAAGCGGCCTGCATTTGCTGGATGCATCCGTGCGCCATCTTGGCACGGATATCAACTACATCGTTCTGGAAAATCTGTATAACCATTTGAAGGATCAGGTGGATTTCCAATTCGATACGCAGGCAAGCACGGTGGAAAAAATCGACGGCGGCTATCGGGTAACCACAGACAGGGGAGAGGTGCTGGAGGCTGACAAATGCATCATTTCTGCCGGCCGCAGCGGCAGCAAGTGGATGGAATCCGTTTGTTCCGCTCTGAAAATTCCCACCAAGAGCAACCGAGTGGACATTGGCGTGCGTGTCGAGCTGCCCGCCGCTGTGTTTTCTCATCTGACGGATGAGCTTTACGAGAGCAAGATCGTGTATCGCACCGCAAAATACGGCGATCTGGTTCGGACCTTCTGCATGAATCCCAGGGGCGCGGTTGTTAACGAAAATACAAATGGCATTGTTACCGTTAACGGCCACAGCTACGAGGATCCGGCCCGGCAAACCGAAAACACGAACTTTGCGCTTTTGGTGGCCAAGCACTTTTCCGAGCCCTTCAAGGATAGCAACGGCTACGGCGAGTCCATTGCCAGGCTTAGCAACATGCTGGGCGGCGGCGTAATCGTACAGCGGTTTGGCGATCTGATTCAGGGACGCCGAAGCACCCCCAGCCGCATTCAGGATTCGTTCACGGTTCCTACGCTGGCGGCCACACCGGGCGATTTGAGCCTTGTTATTCCCAAGCGTATTCTGGATGGCATTATCGAAATGATCTACGCGCTGGATAAGGTGGCTCCCGGCACGGCCAATATCGATACGCTTCTTTACGGCGTAGAGGTTAAATTCTACAACATGGAGGTTGCGCTCAACGAGCACCTGGAAACCTGTCATCCCGGTTTGTTCGTGATTGGCGATTGCAGCGGAATTACGCATTCGCTGTCCCACGCTTCCGCCAGCGGCGTTCACGTTGCCAGATACATTGCCGGACAAATGAAAAATGCATAAGGAGGTCGTTTTCCCATGATCCGCGTAACCATTTACAACGAATTTGTGCACGAAAAAACCGACGAGGCTGTCCGAAGCATTTATCCCGAAGGGATTCACATGGCGCTTAAGCAGCATCTGGAGGATGAGGAAATTCACATCAAAACCGTTACGCTGGATGATCTTCCCGAGGGCCTCTCGGACGAAGTGCTGGAAGATACGGATGTGCTGATCTGGTGGGGACATATCGCCCACCACAAAGTGCCCGATGAAGTTGCTGTGCGCGTGCAGCAGGCTGTACTGCGCGGCATGGGCATGATTGTTCTGCATTCCGGCCATCATTCCAAGCCCTTCAAGCTTTTGATGGGCACCTCCTGCAATCTGACCTGGCGTGAGGATGGAGACTACGAGCTGGTTTGGGTATGCAATCCCGCCCATCCCATTACGCAGGGCGTCGGTCGTTTCATCAAGCTGGAAGAGGAGGAAACCTACGGAGAACCCTTTGGTATTCCAGAGCCGGATGAACTGGTGTTTATTGGCGGCTACGAGGGCGGCGAAGTATTCCGCTCCGGCTGCTGCTATCGCAAAGAAAACGGCCGGGTGTTTTACTTCCAGCCCGGCCACGAAACCGTACCCACCTACCATCATCCCGAAATTCTCAAGGTAATCAAAAACGCGATCAGGTGGGCAAAACCCATCTATCGCGTGAAGCAGCTGGATTGTCCCCATGTAACCAAACCGCTGGGCGAATAAGGCCGGCAAAATCACCTCCGCATTCTGCTGCGCGGAGGTGATTTTTGTTATTTTGTCGTGGGGCAGAGCGTCCTTTCGTAGCAGATTTCTGTAGGCACAAGGTTTGGTTTTGTTTTTCCGTTTGGAAAAAAGCCCTTGGCTTCATAAAATTTTCTTGCCCGTGTGTTTTGCTCAAAAACCCAAAGCATCACCTTTGAGTATCCGGCCTGGGTGATGTCGCTGATGACGCGATCCATCATCTTGCTTCCGTAGCCTTGCCGCCAGTGCTCCTGTAAGCTGTGGATGCAGATGAGTTCGGCATAGCCTGGCATCTCTTTTTCACGGGTGGTGTCCCACCAGGCGATGCAATGCGGATGACCGTCCACTGTAAGGATATAACCGTTCCCGATGTGGTTTTCCAAAAGTTTTTTGTACATGGCCGTAACCTTTTGAATTTCGGTGCATCTTTCTAATTCTTCCCGGCTTAGAATATTCTGAAACGCCTGACTCCAACTCTGGGTTTGGATATAGGCCAATGTTTGCTCATCGCCCTCGCAGGCCCGTTTAATGGAATAGGTCATTGTGCTGCTCACCATCTTTTGATTCGTCAGAAAGAAGCTTTTGGGCTTCCTGCTCGCCGATGGACTCAACGCTTCGAAGGCGTTTTTCAATGCTGCGTGTTTTTACAAAGGCGGAGTCGATGCTGTTGGTTGCCTGCTGCAGCTTTTCCTGCGTTTTTTGCAGCAGCGTTGCAAAACTGCCAAAATCACTTTTGACCGCGCCAAGCAGCTTCCACACTTCCGCGGAGCGCTGCTCAATGGCCAATGTCCGAAAGCCCATTTGCAGGCTGTTTAACAGTGCCAAAAGAGTGCTGGGGCCGGAGACCAGAATGCGGTAATCGCGCTGGAGCATTTCAACAATGCCTGTATGTTTGACAATTTCTGCATAAAGGCCTTCGAGGGGCAGAAACATAATGGCAAAATCCGTTGTGTGGGGGGGAGCGATATACTTTCCGATGCGCTTTGCTTCTGTTTTGACAGCGTTAAGAAGCGATTTTTGAGCATCTTCAACGGCCTGCTGGTTTCCGGTTTGCGATGCCTCCGCCAGTCTGGCATAGTCCTCCTGGGGGAATTTGCTGTCAATGGGCAGATAGACCGGCTTGCTGTCCTTGTCACGTCCGGGCAGGCGCACCGCAAATTCTACGCGTTCCGCGCTGTCCGGAACCACTGCAACGTTGGTGTCATACTGGCTTTCGGTCAATGCCTGTTCCAGCAGGGCGCCCAGCTGCACTTCTCCCCATACGCCGCGGGTTTTTACATTGCCGAGCATCCGTTTCAGATCGCCTACGCCGTTTGCCAGGCTGCGCATTTCGCCAAGGGATCGATAAACCTGCTCCAGGCGTTCGCTTACCTGTGAAAAGCTGGAGCTAAGGCGCTTTTCCAGCGTTTCATTCAGCTTTTCATCCACCGTAGCGCGCATTTCGGAAAGCTTTTTCTCGTTTTCTTCGCGTAAAAGGCGCATGCTCTCGTCCATGGACTTTCTCAGTGCTTCCATCCGCAGCTCCTGGCGCCGCATGTTCTCGTCCACCATTTGCTGCATAACCTGCTGACGGCGTTCAAATGCCTGGGCGTTTTCAAAGCTCTGCCGGATGACGGCATTCACCTGCTCGGTTTGAGAACGGTTAAGCTGTCCAAAGGTGCCGGTAAGGCTGTCGTTGAGCTGATGCAGATTATACGTAAGCTCCTCGCGCTGGCGAAGCGACGTATGTTCCTCAAGCTCCTGAGCAGACCGCAGAAGCTGCTCCTTTATGCCATTCAGAGCACTAATCGTTCTTTTTCGTTGAAGGATTTGCAGCACAATCAAGATGAGCATGAGCAAAAAACAAGCGCCCAGGCCCGGAAGAATCAGGTTTTCAAGGTTGATGGTGTGTATCAAAACCGTATCCCTGCCTTTCGTAGATATCAAAAATACCGCCGTCTCACGGACGACGGTATACGATTACATTTCACGGCGTCCTTCCATCGCCTTGGACAGTGTAATCTCATCGGCATATTCAAGGTCGCTGCCCACGGGAACGCCGTGCGCAATACGCGTAACCAGAAGGCCCATCGGTTTGATCAATCTGGCGATGTAAGCGGCTGTGGCTTCGCCCTCGATATCCGGATTGGTTGCCAGAATGATCTCTTTGACGCTGTCATCCTGCAGGCGGCTCATCAGTTCTTTGATGCGAATATCCTCGGGCCCTATGCCATCCATGGGGGAAAGCGTGCCGTGCAGCACGTGATAGGTGCCGTGGAAATCCCGCATCCGTTCAATGGCGGCAACGTCGCGAGGGTCGCGTACAACGCAGATCTGGCCGTTGTGGCGGCGTTCATCCGCGCAGATCTCGCACAGCGTATCCGTAGCATAATTGCCGCATGCTTCGCAATAGCGGATGGCTTTGCGCCCCTGGTAAAGCGCGGACGCAAGCTCGCGCACATCCTCAAGCGGCATGCTGATGATGTGATATGCCAAACGCTGGGCGCTCTTTTGACCGATGCCGGGCAGGCGGGACAGCTGCGCAATCATCCGGGCGATCGGTTCCAATTGCTGCGCCATGGCTTAGAACATGCCGCCCATGCCAGGAGCCAGCTTGGACATCTCGTTGTTTCTGGTTTCTTCGGCAAGGCGAAGCGCCTCGTTCACCGCGGCCAAAATCATATCCTGAAGCATTTCCACATCGTCGGGATCCACGCATTCGGGCTTGATTTCCAAAGACTTGAGCTCACGCTTGCCGGTTACGGTTACGCTGATCATGCCGCCGCCAGCCTGCGCGCTGTATTCACGCTCGTCCAGCTCCTCCTGCGCTTTGGTCATCTGCTCCTGCAGTTTCTGGGCCTGACGCATCAGCTGCTGCATGTTGGCGCCGCCGCCAAAACCGCCGAAATGATTGTTGCGAGCCATCAAATCATCCTCTCCAATAGCAAAAAGCATTGATATTTCAAATTGAACGGCTGTTTTTCCGTATGATCAGCCATCCTATTTATCATACCTCGTTTTGCTCCAAAATGCAATGTTTCCAACCACAAAAAACACCGCAGTTGATTCATCAGCCAAAACATGTTACCATGATTACGCATGAATTGCCGGCGCGAAAACGTTATCAGTTTGGGGATGCTTTGATTTACCGGATGGGAGGTTTTGTATGCGTCGCATTTTCCTTACGCTTCAAAGAACGGGCTGTCTTTTGATGGTTCTTCTATTTGTTCCCGTTTTTTCCAATGCAGGCGCCCAAAGGGTTATCAAAGGGCAGGAAAGAGAACAGTATGTCCGTGTATGCCTAACCCGGCTTGGCGAACGGGAAAGGCTGGATTTTACTTTTTCGGCTCCCTATGAGCTGATTACGGAAAACGGTGCGGCCATTTATTTTCACGCCGGGAGCGAAGTAACTTTCCGGATTGAAAACGAGCAGATTTATCTGTACTATCAGCAAATGAGTCAGCTGCTTGGAACAAGGGCTTCGCTTGTTCAGGCTTCCGGGTCTGCAGATCGCATGAGCGGCTTCTATCTTACCCATTTTCCCGCGCTGTACATGGGGGATCTTCAGCTGGATGTTGTGCAGAGCAAGCTTCGCGCCATTTTGAGCATTCATGTGGAAGATTACCTGCTTGGCGTGGTTCCCTATGAAATGGGAGATTCGTTTCCTCTGGAGGCCCTCAAAGCGCAGGCCGTGGCAGCGCGTACCTATGCGCTGTGCCGCCAGAATCCGAAAAAGGATTATGATCTTGTCGATAACACCAACGACCAGGTCTTCAAAGGATATCTTCCGGGTAACACACGTTCGGAAAAAGCGGTTGAGGAAACACGTGGCATCTGCGGCTTTTATCAGGGCGAGCTTGCCCAGTGCTTTTATTCGGCCAGCAACGGGGGACAGACGGAACTGGTGCAAACCGTGTGGAGCTCCAGACAGGATTATGCGTATTATGCCTTTGGCGAGGATCCCTACGACGTGGCCAACCCGGAGAGCGTTGTACGGCGGTTTCAGCTTTTCAAGCGCTATCCCAAAGATAGAGAGGCTCCGTATGCCCTTCGTCAGATGCTTGCAGAGCAGCTGTGGAAAAGCTTGAAAATGCAGGGAGATCCGTTAACGGCGGATCATGTGCAAATTGACGGCGTAACGGCCGTAAGCGTGGATACGCCTTCTGCTCCCGGCAGCAGGCATATGACGAATCTGCACATGGAATTGGCGGTAAGCATTCGGCAGGACCGGCTTGCATTGCAGGCTGAGGATACCAGCCCTGAGGAGGTTCATCTGGTCAATGAGGTTTTCTTCCAGCCTGCAGACGAGCCGCTTTCCCAGGAGCAACCCGCCTCGTCTTCTCAGAAGCATACCTTTGTTGCGTTCAATGAAACGGTTTCTTTGGATGTTCCGATTTTTCCGCAAGCGGAGAGGATTTTCTCCATGGATATCAGCAGTAATTATCAAAACGAAATCTGGAGCGTTGTTGAAGACGGAGAGGGCTTTTTCATCGAGGCCCGGCGTTTTGGTCATGGCGTCGGCATGTCTCAGCGTGGAGCGCAGTGGATGGCGTCGGAATACGGAATGACCTATGAGCAGATTCTGGCTTTCTACTATCCCGGCATGGATCTGATTGTGTTTCCGGAGCAGGAGCGAAGGTTTGCAGAGGCGCAGAAGGCTCTTGCAGCGTCCCCCGGTCCTGCGCCAACGCCAACGCCCCGTCCTACGCTGATGCCTGCAACGCAAAGCGCGCAGGAAGGGCAGTGGTATGCCACCGTAACCGGAATTGCCGGTGACAGCTCTCTTAATTTACGCGCCGAGCCCAACCTGAACGGCGACGTGTTGACGCGCCTCTACAAGGGACAGCGTCTGCTGGTTTTGGAACGCTGCCTTGAGGAAGGGTGGGTTCATGTTCGTACCGACGTGATTGAAGGCTATGTAATGGAAAAATTTCTTACGCGGGAAGGCAACTGAATCAAAGTCTGTTTTTCTTAAGAAAATCAATCTGCGCGAAAAAAAGAAAAAAAGCTTGAAAGCCTTGAGCTTTCGGGCTTTTTTACATTACGCACAAAGTTTGCCTCTTGCGCTTTTGGACAAACAATGCTTTAATAGAAGATGCCTGCAAGCCAGCAGGCATTTTTACCCATGGAAGGGGTTATGAATGTTGGATATTCAATGGTATCCAGGACATATGGCAAAAGCCAAAAGGCTTTTGAGCGAGCAGCTGGCAAAGGTGGATCTGGTTGTGGAATTGTGTGATGCGCGTTTACCGCTTTCCAGCCGAAATCCTGCTCTGGACGAAATGATCCGTCACAAACGCCGCGTCCTTTTGCTGTGCAAAGCCGATCTGGCCCAGCCTGATAAAACGCAGCAATGGCTGGCTTATTTTCAAAAACAGGGCATAGATGCCATGGCCTACGATAAAAGCCCGCAAAAAACCAAGCAGGCCCGTCAGCTGATCGAGTATGCTGCGCGCGATCTGCTGGAGCGCAATCAACGCCGCGGCATCCAGAAAACCCTGCGCGCCATGGTTGTGGGCGTTCCCAATGTTGGCAAGAGCACCTTTATCAACCGCCTGTACGGGGGAAACATTACCAAAACAGGGGACCGTCCGGGGGTAACCAAAAGCAACCAATGGGTCAAAGTGTCTCCGTATCTGGAGGTTCTGGATACCCCTGGCATGCTCTGGCCCAAGCTGAACGATCAGCGAGCCGCCACCCGCCTGGCCTATATTGGTACCATCAAGGACGCCGTTTATGATCAGTACGAGCTTTGCGCCATCCTTTTGCGCGATCTGCTGAACGTTATGAAGCAGGAAACCATTGCCCGTTATAAAATCAAGAACTCCTCCGCCGAAAAATACGAGCTTTTAGACGAAGTTTGCCGTGGACGCGGGTTTCTGATGCGCGGAGGCGAGTATGATTACGATCGCTGCTGCGCAGTGATCCTGGATGAATTCCGCGAGGGCAAGGTGGGCAAGATCACCCTTGAGGAAGCGCCCAAACCTGTTGCGCAGGAGGAAAAGCAAAATGGCCAGACCCTCTGAAAAACGCCTTGCACATTTTCGCCAAATGGTTGCCTACGATCAGGCGATAGCCGGGTTCGGCACGTCTCTGGCCGGAATGGACGAGGCGGGCCGGGGCCCTCTGTTTGGCAATGTGGTTGCAGCCTGCGTAATCATGCCTGCCAGCCCGCTGCACGAGTGGATCGACGACAGCAAAAAGCTGAGCGCCGCAAAGCGTGAAGAAATGTATGACCGCATTATGGAAACGGCGATCTACGCAGGCGTTGGCTACGCAACAACGCAGGAGATCGACCAAATGAATATCCTGAACGCCACAAAGCTGGCCATGGAGCGCGCGGCGGAAAAGGCGCCTGCTACTCTGTGCATTGTGGATGCGGTGCGCGATCTGTACCTGCCTTTTCCGATTCGCTCCATCATCAAGGGCGATTCCACCAGCTACCATGTGGCGGCTGCCAGCATTGTAGCCAAGGTAACCCGTGACAGGCAGATGGCGGAATATGGAAAGCAGTATCCGCAATATGGGCTGGAACGCAATATGGGCTACGGCACGGCAGAGCATATTGCCGCGCTGAAACAGTTTGGCCCCACGCCGGAACACCGCCGAACCTTTATCCGTAACTTTATGCAGGGGGATGTAGCCGAATGAAACGTGCCATTGCCGTTTTAGGCATTGCGCTGATGCTAGCCTTTGCGCTTTGTTCCTGCGCCGAGGCAGAAAACCTGCTGGCCAACGGCGGGTTTGAAAACATCGCTTCGTCCGGAACCCCGGCAGACTGGTATGCAACGGCCTATCGCAGCCAGGCGGGCTACTCCCGGATCACCGTTACCGATGAGAAGGCGTACGCTGGTCGGTACAGCGCCATGGTGGAAAACGCCAGTTCCAACGATGCACGCTTTACCTGTACCGTTCAAGTTGAACCGGAATCCCTTTATCGTTTGAGCGGCTATGTGCTTGTGGAAAGCATGGAGGATACGGGCAATGGCGCAAACTTTGGAATCGAAGGCATTTATTCCTTTTCGGATGGCCTTTTTGATACAAACGGGCAGTGGCAGTACCTTGAGTGGTATGGAGAAACGGGGGAAAATCAAACCGAGGTTACAATCGGCGTACGCGTGGGCGGCTACAGCGCCGAGAGCATAGGGAAGGCCTATTTTGATCAGCTTGTGCTGGAAAAAGTGGATGCTTTGCCTCAAAACGTGGTTGCATCCCTGTGGTATAACGCCTATGCTTCTTCCTCTGCAGCTTCTGTAAAGGACGACGCCGAACCCGAAAAAAGAACGCTCTGGTATGTTGCAACAGGCGCGGTGTTTCTGCTGCTGACCGCTCTGCTGGTTCGGGTAATTGAAAAAAGAACAAATAGCCGGTACGCTTCCATTGCTTTTGGGGGAATGATGCTGGCAGCACTGATACTGCGCATTTTCCTTGGCATGCGGGTTGAAGGCTATGAGGTGGATATCAACTGCTTTCAGGCATGGAGCCTGCGCATGGCCAGAGTAGGACCGATTGGCTTTTATGCGCCGGATTATTTCTGCGATTATCCTCCGGGAGCCATGCTTCTGCTGTGGCCGGTCGGGTGGCTGCTGAATGCCGTGGGGCTGCAAAATTCCGGCCAGGCGCTGCTGATTGTCAAATGCCTGCCCATTCTTTGCGATCTGGCAGGAGCGCTTTGCCTGTATGCCTATGCAGGCAAACGCATGGGATCCTGCGCTGCCGCCGCAATTTCTGCGCTGTATCTGTTTAACCCTGCCGCACTGGTCAACGGTGCCGCGTGGGGACAGATGGACAGTGTGCTTGCCCTGCTCATCCTGTTTACCACGCTTGCGGCCATTGACCGAAAATGGCACGCCGCGATCCCGCTGTTTATCTTTTCTGCGCTCGTAAAGCCTCAGGCGCTCCTGTTTGCACCCATCGGGGGCATGGCATACTTGTACGATCTTTGCAACTGCAAACATGAGCTGCGCAAGGCAAAGCTGATTCAAACCGCCTGGGGCTTTGGGGCAGCGGCGGTTATCGCGTTTGCCATTGTTTTTCCATTTGCCATTGGTCAGGAAAAACCATGGACGTGGCTGTTTGAGCTCTATGGACAAACCTTGGGTTCCTATGCATATGCCACGCTGAACACCGCAAACCTCTATTACCTGGCAGGGGCCAACTGGGCGCCGCTTTCGCAGCAGGTTCCCACTGCGCTGTTTGTTTTGCCTGCGATTTTGCTTGTTGCTACCGCTTTTTTGCTGCAATTGGGGAAAACTGCCCCAAAAATTTGTTCTAACCGTATCAAAGCAAAGCTGTTGTCCTGCCTGTGCTGCGTCATGGCAGCTGTGCTGATTCTGCTGCTTTTGTCCGGCGCAAGCTACAGCTGGTATGGCTACGCGATGATGGCCTTTGTATACCTGTTTGCCATTTTGTGCTTTGCCTTTGATTTTCAAAACGGCGCATTGCCTTATTTTATGGCGCTTGCGCTGATTGGCATCTATGTGCTTGGTATCAAGGTGCATGAACGTTACCTGTTTGCGGCGCTTCCTCTGCTGCTGGTTGGCTATGTTAATGTGCGCGACCGCCGCATTCTGGGTGCGTTTGCCGGATTGAGCGTGACGACCTTTCTCAATACGGCGATCGTACTGGAAAACTCCATTCTGTTTGGTGCTGCACAGGGGCATCTGAACGTCGATACAATGATATGGAACCGTTTGCTCTGCATTGCCAATCTCCTCCTGTGCGGTTACGCTGGCTGGATTGGACTGAACGGCCTGCGTGAAAGCTGCTCCGGCACGGAAGGTGGCGAAACACAACCGGTCGAAAACACCGTTGCTTCCAGCTACCATCAGATGCTGCACGCCCCTCGCGATCATCGCCTCCACCTGACCGGGCGCGATTATCTGGTAATGGGCGTTACAACCATCCTGTATGCGGTTTTGGCCTTTGTTAACCTGGGCAGCACCGTTGCGCCGCAGACGGCATGGGTATCCACCTCGGAGGATGAAAGCATCGTATTCGAGCTGGATGAGCCCTCCAGTTTCAGCCTTCTCTATTACGCAGGCGTAAGCTATAATGATTTTGCGGTTGCGGTAAGCGATGACGGTATTCACTGGTCCGATCCCTATCCGTGCCAGATGCGGGAGGGACTATGCTATCGCTGGAATTACGCCCTGAAAACCACCACATCCAACGGTCAAACGGTTTATCCCAGCGGCAATGCTTCCAATGTGCTTTGGCTAAGCGGCCGCTATCTGCGTGTGGACGCGTGCAGCGCCGGCCTCAACCTTTGGGAGATTGTAGCAAGAAACGAAAACGGCGATCAGATTCCCTTGCGTCTGATCAGCCATTCCAACGCACAACCGCAGCTGCTGGATGAGGACAAGCCCGCCGAAAACCTGATTGACGAGCAAAACACCTGCGTTGGCGAACCAGGCTGGTTTAATGGAACCTATTTTGACGAAATCTATCATGCGCGCACAGCGTATGAGCATCTTCATGGTCAGGCACCGTATGAAACCACGCATCCACCCCTGGGCAAACTGATGATGGCTGCCTCCATTGCCGTTTTTGGCATGACGCCCTTTGGCTGGCGGTTTGCGGGAGCGTTTATCGGCGTGCTGATGCTGCCTGCAATCTACCTGTTTGCCCTGCAGCTTACGCACAAGCGCAGCGTTGCTTCGGTATCCATGCTTGCGCTAACGTTTGATCTGATGCATTTTACGCAAACGCGTATTGCAACGATTGATTCTTTTCCGGTGTTCTTTATTCTGCTGACGTATCTGTTTATGGTTCGCTACATGCAGATGGACTCCTTTGCGCTTAGTGATCAGAATCATCCAAAACTGATGGACAGGGCATATCTGAAAACGCTTGTCCCGCTGTTTCTGTGCGGCGTGAGCATGGGCCTTTCCATTGCAAGCAAATGGATCGGCATCTATTCCGCTGCCGGTCTGGCCGTGCTGTTTTTCCTGACCATGTACAGACAGGCGCGCGTATGTGACGCCGCGTGGAAAACGCCGGAGGAACAGGCGGATGCGCGGGTTCAGTCGGCCCGGCGCTTCACCGTTCACCGCATTGCAATTACCTGCGGCTTTTGCGTTGTTTTCTTTGTGCTGATTCCCTGTCTTATCTACGGACTGAGCTACATTCCCTATCTGTCGCCAACGGGCCCTGTAACGCTCAAGCGCATCATCCGCGCGCAGGAAGGTATGCTACGCTATCATAGCACGCCGGGACTTGGCATGGATCATCCCTTCCAGTCTCCATGGTGGCAGTGGCCGTTTATTCTAAAGCCCATGTGGTTTGCACAGGACAACTACGAGCCTGCCGGATATGCGTCGACCATTCTGTGCTTTGGCAATCCGTGGGTGTTTTATATCGGCGCGGTGGCCATGACCGCAACGCTGCTGTGCTGGATTTTCAGATATGTGCGTCTTTGCAACGGAAAGCTCTGTCTTCGTCAGGGAGACGGCGATCTGACGGCTACCATTTTGTCCATTGGTTTTCTTGCACAGTACCTGCCGTGGGTGCTGGTGCCGCGCAGCATGTACATCTATCACTATTTTGCCAGCGTACCGTTTGTGATCATGGCGACAGCCGTGCTCATGGAGGGACTGACACAAAGGAAACCGGCGCTGCGCAGGGTTGTGATGGCCATTTACCTTCTTGGCGCCGTCGTGTTCTTCGTAATGTTTTTTCCATATGCCTCCGGCTATCTGACAAACACAGCGTGGCTGGATGCAATGAAATGGTTTTCCAGGCTCTACTACTGATGTCTGCTACAAAGGATGGTGACAGCCGTGCTGGCCAGGACGTATGCCTGTGCTCTCAACGGGGTTTCCGGGGTTCCTGTGGAGGTGGAAACCTTTGTTTCCCCGCAGGGAATGGTTGCCTTTGATATCGTTGGCCTTCCCAGCGCTGCCGTAAAGGAAAGCCGGGATCGGGTTCGCGCCGCGCTTACGGTTAGCGGATATCCGTTTCCTCTTGGACATGTCACGGTCAATCTGGCTCCGGCAGATATCAAAAAGGAGGGCACGGCCTTTGATCTTGCAATTGCCGTATCGCTGATTGCGGCCAAAAGGACGGATTTGTTTGGTTCGCTGGCGGATACCATGCTGCTGGGCGAGCTGTCTCTGCAAGGCAAGCTGATGCCTGTTCGCGGCGCGCTCAGCATGGCGATCACGGCTGCGGAGCACGGCATCAAAAGCATTATTTTGCCCAGGCAAAACGCGATGGAATGCGAGTGCATCGACAGCATTCACATTTACCCGGCAGAAACGCTCCAGCAGGTATGCAATCATCTTAGCGGAAGCGAGCCGCTTGCCGAGCATCCCCACGCAACCTTTGAGCAGCTTCAGGCGGCCGTTCCCATAGCCAACGACTTGAAATACGTAAAGGGACAGGATGTTGCTCGAAAAGCGCTGGAAGTGGCGGCTGCCGGTGGGCATAATATGCTGATGGTCGGCATTCCCGGCAGCGGCAAAACCATGCTGGCACGCTGCCTGCCTGGTATTCTGCCTCCGCTTACCTATGAAGAGGCACTGGAAACCACGCTCATTCATTCCGCCTCCGGCGAGCTGGGCGCCAATCAGCGGCTGATGACGCAGCGCCCGTTCCGCTCGCCGCACCACAGCGTTTCTCTGCCTGCGATGATCGGCGGCGGAAGCAGAGCAAAACCGGGCGAGGTATCGCTTGCGCACAACGGCGTTCTGTTTTTGGATGAGCTGCCGGAATTTCAGCGTCAAACGCTGGAGGCGCTCCGTCAGCCACTGGAGGATGGCTTCGTCAGCATAACGCGTATCAACGAGCAGCACCGTTACCAAAGCCATTGCATGCTTGTGGCGGGCATGAACCCCTGTCCCTGCGGAAATCTGGGAAGCAAGCAAAAGCAGTGCACCTGCTCTGCCAATGAAATCAAACGCTACCTCGGGCGCATCAGTGGACCGCTGCTGGACCGTATTGATATTCAGGTGGAAATGGATGCCGTCTCCATCGAGGATATCGAAAGCCCGCAGGAGAGCGAGGATAGCCGTACTGTGCGCGAGCGCGTGCTTTCCGCCCGCAGGCTTCAGCAGGAGCGCTATGCGGCACTGGGCATTTTCTGTAATGCTCAGCTCGATCAGGCTGGAATGGAACAGTTTTGCCAAATGACGCCCGACGCGAAAAAGCTGTTGCATCAGGCCGTGGAACGCTTTCATATCTCCATGCGCGGGTATGGCCGCATTCGCAAGGTGGCCCGCACCATTGCGGATCTGGCACAGCACAGGCTGATTGAACAAAACGACATTGCGCAGGCCATCCAGTTTCGCAATGTTGAAGGACGCTACTGGAGGTAAACGATGCTGCTAACCGCCGAACAAAAATGCCTGCTTTGGCTGTCTCACGCAGAGGTTACCCCCGGCCATTTGCAAAAGCTGCTGGAGATCTTTCATACGGCCGAAGAAATCCGTCAGCAGTTTGGCAAAGCAGGCGGACCTCAGTTTGCCCCCGCCGTACGCAAGCAGCTGAGCGAAACCCGTTCCGCTGCCGCGATTGATGATCTGGCCGAAAAGCTGGAGCATTGCAATGTCAACCTGCTGTTTCTGGGCGACGAGGCCTATCCGGCTTCTTTGGCCAACATTCTTGACCCGCCGTATCTGCTGTATTATGCGGGCAGACTGTCCTGCATGCAGCTGCCTGCGGTTGCGCTGGTGGGTACGCGAACGCCCAGCCATTACGGAATCGAGTTTACCCAAAACCTGGCGCATGACCTTGCCAAGGCTGGCGTATGCGTTGTAAGCGGGCTGGCGCGCGGTATCGATGCAGCGGCGCATCAGGCGGTGCTGGATGCCGGCGGACACACCATTGGCGTTCTCGGCAGCGGGATCAACGTACCCTACCCGCCGGAGCATCGAAGCATGCTTCGGAAAATCGCAGGAGGAATTGGGCTTGTTCTTAGCGAATATCCGTTGAATGCAGCGCCGTTGGCGTATCATTTTCCACACCGAAATCGGATTATATCCGGTCTGTGTGCGGCAACGGTGTTTATAGAGGGCAAAATTCAAAGCGGCGGAATGCACACCGTCCACTCCGCGCTTTCGCAGGGCCGCGATGTTTTTGCCGTTCCCGGCAGGGTGGGCACGGCCGGCAGTGAAGGTCCGCATGCCATTCTCAGGGAAGGAGCGCGCATTATCACCAGCGCGCAGGATCTGCTTGACGATCTGGGGTTAACACCGCCCGGCCAGCCGGAGCGAAATGCTTCAAAACAGGTAAAGCTTAGCCCCGTGCAGAAAAAGATCGTCGCACAGCTTCGCATTCAGGAGCTTACCCCTCAGGAGCTCGCTCAGGCGTGCGAGCTGCCGGTGAACGATGTGATTACAGAGCTTGGAACGCTCGAAATCGTGGGCGTTGTTACCCGCGAGGTTGGAAATCGCTTTCATTTGCCGCTTGCGGCAAGGGAATAGAGGAGGAATCATCTATGGCAACCACACAGGCTCGAAAACTGGTCATTGTGGAGTCGCCTGCCAAGGCTAAAACGATTGAAAAATTTTTGGGAAAGGGATACAAGGTAGAGGCCTCTCAGGGGCATGTGCGGGATTTGCCCAAATCCCAGCTGGCCGTAGACGTGGATAACGACTTTGAGGTCAAATATATCACAATCCGCGGCAGAGGCGATATCCTGGCGCGCATCAAGAAGGAGGCCAAAAACGCCTCCCGCGTATATCTCGCAACCGACCCTGATCGCGAAGGCGAGGCCATCTCATGGCATTTGGCCAATGCGCTTGACATTGATTACACCAAGCCATGCCGGATTGAGTTTCATGAGATCACCAAGAAGGCTGTCAAGGAAGCGCTGGAGCATCCCCGTCCCATTGATATGGATCGCGTGGATGCACAGCAGGCACGCCGTGCCCTGGACCGTCTGGTGGGCTACAAAATCAGCCCCCTGCTTTGGGCCAAGGTAAAAAAAGGACTTTCCGCAGGACGTGTGCAGAGCGTTGCCACCCGTATGGTGGTGGAGCGCGAGCAGGAAATTGAAGCATTCATCCCCGAAGAATTCTGGGACGTGACGGCTGCTTTTTCTGCATTGAATGCCAAAGGAAAGAAAATGACCTGCTATGCTAAGCTCGTTTCCCTCAACGGCAGCAAAGCGGTTATCCAGAATGCCGAGGAGGCGCAGGCGGCCCAGAAGCAGATCCTGAGCGCCTGTTTTGCCATTCAGTCGCTAAAAACGGGTGAAAAGCTCAAGCGTCCTCAGCCGCCCTTTACCACCTCCAGCCTGCAGCAGGAAGCCAGCCGCAAGCTCAACTTTTCCACCGCCAAAACCATGCAGGTGGTACAGCAGCTTTACGAAGGAATCGACCTGGGCAAAGCAGGCACGGTTGGTCTGGTCACCTACATCCGTACGGATAGCGTTCGCGTATCTGAGGAAGCCATTCAATCGGTCCGCAGCTTTATTGGCGAGCACTATGGCAGCGAATATTGCCCGGAAGAACCCAACCAGTACAAGGGCCGCAAAAACGCGCAGGATGCGCACGAGGCTATCCGTCCCACCTACATGAATCATACGCCCGAAAGCGTAAAGCCGTTTCTGACCCGTGAACAGTACAATTTGTACAAACTCATTTACCACCGCTTTTTGTCCAGTCAAATGAGGCCAGCCGTTTTCCAGACTCTCACGATGGATATAGCCGGCGGGGATTGCGTGCTTCGCTATTACGGCGAACACATGCTGTTTGCGGGCTATCGCGCCGTCTATGTGGAAAGCATGGACGACGAGCAAGAAGAGCCCGAAAGCGTGCTTCCTGTTTTTGAGGAAAAGGCTGCGGTTGATTTTACCAAAGTGGAAACAGAGCAGCACTTTACGCAGCCCCCTGCCCGCTATACCGAGGCCAGCCTTGTCCGTACTCTGGAGGAAAAGGGAATTGGCCGTCCGAGCACGTATGCCCCCACCATTACCACCATCATTACCCGCGGCTATGTATCCCGCGAAAAGAAACGCCTGTATCCTACGGAGCTGGGCCGCATGATTACCGCCATGATGACCGAGTATTTCGGGTCCATCGTCGATACGGATTTTACGGCCTCCATGGAGGATAAGCTGGACATGGTGGAGGAAGGCTCCACCCAGTGGAAGGAGATTCTTCGCGAGTTCTATCCGCCCTTTGCGCAGATGCTGAGCGTTGCCGAGGAGCAGATCGAAAAGGTAGAAGTAAAGGACGAGGTAAGCGATGTGCCCTGCGATAAGTGCGGCTCCATGATGGTATACAAGATGGGTCGCTTTGGCAAGTTCCTGGCCTGTCCCAATTTTCCGGCGTGCCGGAATGCAAAGCCCATTCTGCACTACATCGACGCGCCCTGCCCCAAATGCGGCGCGCGCCTGATGGAGAAGACCAGCAAAAAGAACCGCAAGTTCTACGGCTGCGAATGCTACCCCGAATGCGATTTCGTCAGCTGGGAGATGCCCATCACCGATCAGTGCCCCAAATGCGGCAGCTATATGGTAGAAAAAAAGGGAAAGCGCGGAGAAACCATTCATCTGTGCGCCAATGAAACCTGCCGCTTCAAAACAACCGTTGAATCCGAAAGCAGCGAAGAGTAAGAAAAACCAGAGAGGATGATCGATTCCGTGAGCGTAAAGGTAATCGGCGGAGGCCTTGCGGGATGCGAAGCCGCATGGCAGCTTGCCAGGCACGGCGTCCATGTAGATCTGTACGAGATGAAGGCACAGCGTAAAACGCCTGCGCAGCATCTGTATACGCTGGCAGAGCTTGTTTGCTCCAACAGCCTGCGCAGCGACCGCTTATCCAACGCGGTAGGTCTTTTGAAAGCGGAAATGCGCAAGCTTGGCTCACTGATCATGCAGGTGGCGGATGCAACGTCTGTTCCTGCCGGAGGCGCTCTGGCAGTGGATCGGATCAGCTTTTCCGCCGGAATCGACAAAGCCATCCGGGAGCATCCCCTGATTACCCTTCACGAAGAAGAAGTAACGGAAATCCCTTCCGAGGGCACGGTGATCATTGCCTCCGGGCCGCTGACCAGCGACAGCCTGTCCGATGCCATCGGCTGCCTGCCCGGGCTTTCCACGCTGCATTTCTATGATGCGGCCGCGCCCATTGTAACCGCAGACAGCCTTGATATGGACAAGGTTTTCTGCATGTCGCGCTACGATCGCGGCGCGGATTATCTCAATTGTCCCATGGATCGCGATACCTATTTGCAGTTTGTGCACGCACTGCAGACAGCCGAAACGGTTCCCGTGCACGGATTTGAGGAAAAATCCGTCTTCGAGGGATGCATGCCCATTGAAAGCATGGCCAAACGCGGCGATATGGCAATTGCCTTCGGCCCGCTCAAGCCGGTGGGGCTCAAGGATCCGCGTACCGGAAAAGAGCCGTTTGCCGTTGTGCAGCTGCGACGTGATAATTTTTCCGGTTCGCTGTACAATATCGTCGGTTTTCAGACCCGCTTGACCTATCCGGAGCAACGTCGTGTGTTTGGCATGATTCCAGGCCTGGAAAATGCGGAGTTTGCCCGTCTGGGCGTAATGCACCGCAACACCTTCCTCAACAGCCCCGGCTTTTTGGATGATACCTACCGCGTTATCCGGCAGCCCCGATTGTACTTTGCAGGCCAAATTACGGGCGTAGAAGGATATGTGGAGAGCGCCGCCAGTGGTTTGCTGGTTGGGCTTACAGTTGCCTGGCGCGAGCAGGGCAAACAGCCGCCGCATTTTAGCGGCAAAACGGCGATTGGCGCGATGGCGCGCTATGTAAGCACGCCGAACAAGCGTTTCCAGCCCATGAATTGCGCTTTTGGGCTGATTGATGCACTGGAAATCAAGCCGGGTGAAAAGCGCATCCGCAACAAGCAGGAGCGCTATGAAAAAATTTCTGAACGCGCTTTAGCGGAATTGGACGCGGTTATTGCACAAATGGAGCAGGAAAGCAACGCCTGATCCGCATTGTATGATAGAATCATCCAGGAGGAACCACCAATGAAACGTATCCTTGCCTACGCTTTGTGTATTGCACTGATGCTTGGCTGCCTGCCCGGCGTGTCGATGGCCAAGAGCAAGCAGATGGAAGACGGCGTACCCGTCTGGACGGAAGAAACGGTTCGCCAGTATGCGCTGGATTATATCGCCGGTACGGAAATGTCCCGTTTGTGGAACTACTACGACCTGCAAATCCGCCGCTACATGCCGCAGCAGGCCTTTGAAAATTTCCTGATTGATCTGGAATTCCTGACGGGGGATTTTCAAAAGCTGGGCAGTTACCGCTGCTTTGAGGAGCCGGAAAACAAGCAGAAAACACATGTTTTGCATCTGTGCATGGAGCGTGTGGATGTTGATATGTACTTTACGCATAAAAATCAGGAAGACGACTGGGAAGTGATGGCGCTTGAGTTTGTACCCTCAGCGGAGGAGGCCCTGCCGGAAGGTTTTATTGGAGCGCTGGAGGATGTTTATACCGAAACAGAGGTGACGGTTGGCACCGATCAATATCCGCTGAAGGGCATTCTGACCATGCCAAATAACGCAAGCGCGCAAAACTGCGTGCCTGCCTGCGTGTTCGTCCATGATTTTGGTGCGCACGACCGCGATCTCACCCTTGGCAAAACAGCCATGTTCAAAGACTTTGCGGCCGAGCTTGCGGAAATGGGGATTGCGTCCATACGCTACGACAAGCGCAGCTTTACCTACCCCGATGCCAGGCTTCTTACCCTTGGGGACGAGGTGGTACAGGATGCACTGTCTGCTGTGGAAATGCTGAAAGCCGATCCACGGGTGGATTCCAAGCGCATGATCGTGATCGGTCTTGGTCTAGGCGCCATGACGGCGCCCCGGATTGCCTCCCAGTCCAATGGCGATGTGACGGGGATGATCATGATCGGAGGCGTTGCGGACTCTCTGATTAACGTGGAATACAGCCGTGCGGGCAGCTACCTGAATACGCTTTCCGAAGAACAAAGGAACAACGAGCAGTATATTGTTCGCAATTTTAAAAGCATGACGGAAGGCAAAGCGCTCGAGCAGGAGGTACTTGGCCGCAGCGCGTACTATTATTGGGAAGCGGAGCAGTATCCGCAGGTGCGTACCATCATCAATCTGGCGCTCCCGGTGTTCATTGCGCAGGGCAAGCGCGATCCTGTGGTGGATGAAAATCAGGGCCGCCGCGCCTATTACGAGGCGATTGGCAATTCATCCTATATCGAGTACGAGTCCTTCCGCGGGCTTAACCATTTGCTGATGAACGATCTAACCGTTGGCAGCAACGGAGAGCCCCAATACCAGATTGAAACCCATATGGACAAATATGCAGCAAGAACCCTTGCAAACTGGATTTTGTCCCTGTATCAGTAAAAAAGAAGAGGTGAAACGTATGGCCATGATGGGTACAACCATTTGCGCCGTCAAGCGCGGCGGACACATTGCCATTGCAGGTGATGGACAGGTAACCATGGGAGAAAATACTATTTTTAAATCCAGCGCCCGTAAAGTACGCCGTCTGTATAACGGACAGGTGGTTGTTGGCTTTGCCGGTTCGGTCGCGGATGCTTTTTCACTGTGCGAGCGTTTTGAAGAAAAGCTTACGCAGTGCGGCGGCAATCTGGAACGTGCTGCTGTTAACCTGGCGCAGGACTGGCGCGGCGACCAGGTAGCCCGAAAGCTTGAAAGCATGATGATCGTTGCGGACAGGGATTCGCTGCTGGTACTCAGCGGTACCGGCGAGGTGATTGATCCCGACGACGGCGTGTGCGCGATTGGCTCCGGCGGCAATTATGCGCTGGCTGCGGCGCGCGCGCTGGTGCAGAATACCAATTTGTCCGCCGAGGATATCGCTGTAAAGGCTTTGGAGGTTGCCGCGTCGATCTGTGTGTTTACCAACGACCACATCACTGTGGAAACGCTCTAAGGAGGGAATTTTTATGAAAGAATTAACCCCCAGAGAGATCACCCGGGAGCTTGACCGCTATATTATTGGTCAGGATGAAGCCAAGCGTGCCGTGGCCATTGCGCTTCGCAACCGCTATCGCCGCGCGCAGCTGGATGAATCCCTGCGCAACGAGATCAGCCCCAAGAATATATTGATGATCGGCCCTACGGGCGTTGGCAAAACCGAGATTGCCCGCCGTTTGGCCAAGCTGGTTCACGCCCCCTTTATCAAGGTGGAAGCCACCAAGTTTACGGAGGTTGGCTATGTGGGCCGGGATGTGGAAAGCATTATCCGTGACCTGACCGAAAACGCCATTCGCATGGTGCGCGAAGAATTTGCCAAACAGGTGGAAGCCCGCGCCTCTGTACTGGCGGAGGATCGCCTGGTTACACTGCTGGTTCATCCGCCCAAGAAAGGGCCTTCGAATCCGTTTGAATTTTTGATGAATCCCGGAAAAAAGGAACCTGAACCCAGTCGCGAGGAACAGGAGAAGCTGGCCGTCCGCCGCGAGGATGTGCTAAACCAGCTGCGCAGTGGCGCGCTGGAGGAACGCGAAATTGAAATTGAGGTTGAGGATTCTTTGCCGGAGCTGGAGGTTGGGGGAAACTCCATCAGCATCGGCGATATGATGGGCGGCATGATGCCCAAAAAGACCAAGATCCGCCGTGTCAAGGTAAAGGAAGCCCGCAAAATTCTTCTGCAGGAGGAATCCGCCAAGCTGATCGACGAGGATCAGGTAAAGGAAGAAGCCATCCGCCGCTGCGAGCAGCAGGGCATCGTGTTTATTGATGAAATTGACAAGGTGGCGGGGCGCTCCGCAGGCGGCCATGGCCCCGACGTCAGCCGCGAGGGCGTGCAGCGCGATATTCTGCCCATTGTGGAAGGTAGCACCGTTAACACCAAGTACGGCCCTGTACGCACGGATTTTATGCTTTTTATTGCGGCAGGCGCTTTCCATGTGGCCAAGGTGACCGATCTGATTCCCGAGTTGCAGGGACGTTTCCCGGTACATGTTACTTTGAAAAGCCTTACGCAGGAGGACTTCAAGGCCATCCTTACACAGCCGGAAAACGCGCTTACCCGCCAGTACGAGGCTCTTTTGGCCGTTGACAAGGTGTTCCTCTCCTTTGAAGACAGCGCTATTGATGCCATTGCCAACGCCGCCTACGTAATGAACGAAACCAAAGAGGATATCGGTGCGCGCCGTTTGTTTGCTGTGTTTGAAAAGCTGCTGGAGGATATCAGTTTCAATGCCGGCGGCGATGAAATGCCCAATGTCTACCTCAACATTAACGGTGATTATGTGATTGAGCATCTGGGCAAGGATGAAGTAAAGCTGGATATGAAACGCTATATTTTGTAAAGAAATCTGACCATTTTGGGCATAGCAACGGCATTCAAAACAAAGCCGGTCATTTTTCCCTGCATTGATTCCCGAACGGCCGCGTATTGTGCGCGGCCGTTTCGTATGCTATAATAGCTTATAGTCCTGATAAGGAGGCAACACAAGATGCGTACAAGAATCACCAACATTTTGATGACACCGGGCGTTACCGATGAGGCGCACATTCCTTTTATGGATGACGCCGAAATTTTGATTGATAACGGCCTGATTGTTTATGCCGGCAGGAGAGAAGACGCGCCTGCCTTTGAGGCGGATGAAACCATCGATGGCAAAGGCGCGCTTGCCATGCCGGGGCTTTGCAATATGCATACCCATACGCCCATGACGCTTCTGCGCAGCATTGGCAGCGATCTTCCTTTGGATCGCTGGCTCAACGAAGCGATTTTTCCCGTTGAGAAGCATCTGACGGATGAAGCGGTTCGCGCCGGAACAGACCTGGGCATTATGGAGATGCTCCGTTTTGGCACCACATCCTTCAACGATATGTATATGCATATGGATATGGAAGCCGAAGCCGTTCGCGATAGTGGTATGCGCGCGCTGCTTGGGCACGGCGTGGTGGATTTTGATGAAAGCTGCGCCGACCTGTTGCCCAACATCGCTCTGATTGAAAAGTGGAATCACGCCGCGGATGATCGCATTCGGGTTGCTCTGGCTCCTCATAGCGAAGGCGCCACTACGCAGAAGGTGCTGGAAAAAATCCGTTCCGCGGCAGAAACCTACCAGGTTCCTGTGCACATTCACGTCAGCGAGACCAAGCTGGACTATGATGGCAGCATCAAACGGCGCGGATTAACGCCTCCGCAGTATCTGGATCAATTGGGATTGCTGGATTATCCTGTGCTGGCCGCACACTGCGTATGGTTTACGGATGAAGATATCGAGCTGTTTGCCCGCAAGGGAACCGTTATCCTGCATAATCCTGTAAGCAATCTCAAGCTGGCCAGCGGCGTTGCTCCGATTGCCAAAATGCTTCAGGCCGGTTGCAAGGTTGCACTTGGTACCGATGGCGTTGCCAGCAACAACAATCTCAACCTCTGGGAAGAAATCAAGCTGATGCCCATGCTGCAAAAAGGAATTACGCTTGATCCCACGGTGGTTTCT
The DNA here is from genome assembly GCA_016297535.1 of Clostridia bacterium. Lineage (GTDB taxonomy): Bacteria > Bacillota > Clostridia > Christensenellales > Aristaeellaceae > Limiplasma. The sequence goes on from JAEDGL010000001.1 coordinate 27,617, forward strand.
CCTGCGCAGACCATTGCCGCTGCCACCAGCGTTGGCGCAAAAGCCCTTGGGTATAGCCATCTTGGCTTGCTCAGGGAGGGCTACCTGGCCGACTTGATTTTGCTGGATTTGAACGGCGCGCATATGTCACCCTGCAACGATCTGGAGAGCAACCTGGTATATTCCGCACAGGGTAGTGACGTACGAATGACCATGGTGCAGGGCAAGGTGCTGTATCGCGACGGCGAATTTACCACGCTGGATCCCAAACTGGTGGTGGAACGCGCACGCAAGCAAGCCTCTCTGCTGTTTGAACGTGCCCAAGCCGCCAGAAACGCTTGAACGCTATGAAAATTCTGGTGATATGCCAGCATTACTGGCCGGAAAACTTTCGCGTTACAGAAATCTGTGAAGCGCTTGTCCAGCGCGGCCATTCGGTGACCGCGCTTGTTGGATTGCCTAATTATCCAACCGGAATCATTCCGAAGGAATACCGTTTTTTCCGTAACCGGCATCAGTTCAGAAACGGCGTTGAAATCAAGCGTTGCTTTGAAATTGGCCGCCGTCCAGGCAAAGTTGGCCTTGCGATCAATTACGTCAGCTATATGCTTTCGGCCTGTATCAAAGCACTGTTGCACAAACGAGACTACGACGCAATTTATGCTTTTTCCACATCGCCTGTGCTGATGAGCCTGCCTGCTGCACTGCTTCGCTGCTTTACCTCCAAAAAGCTTCTGATTTATGTACTGGATATCTGGCCGGCCTGCCTGGCCGCTATGAATGTGTCGGAGGGCTCCTTTCTGTATGCCTTTATGAAACGTGTAAGCAAATGGATTTACGCCAGAGCGGACGTGCTTACCTACTCCTCCAAACGATTTCAGGGATATTTGCAGAAAGTACATCAGATCAGCGTCCCGGACGAATGGTACATGCCCCAGTTTGCGGATGATGTGTTTGCTCAACCTTTGCCCTGCAAACAATCTTCCAAAGAAAAGCAGCTTGTTTTTGCCGGAAACATTGGCAAGGTTCAGGCGGTTGAGGTATTGATTGAGGCGGCGGCTCTGCTGCGCGATGAGCCTGTGCATTGGCATATCGTGGGCGATGGCTCCAACTATGAAGGCTGCAGGCAGCTGGCTGAAAAGCTTGATTTGCAAAAGCAAATCACCTTTTATGGCCGAAAGCCGTTGGAAGAGATGCCCTCTTACTATGCCATGGCCGACGCCATGCTTGTTAGCATGCGCAACGATATCAGCGTAAACGATACGTTGCCCGGCAAGGTTCAAAGCTATATGGCTGCCGGTAAGCCTGTGCTTGGTTCCATTGCCGGAGAAACGGCCTATGTCATCCAAAACGCGGCCTGCGGACTGTGCGCTCCGCCGGATGATCCGGCAACCTTTGCGCAGGTGGTACGTCAATTTCTCGCACATCCTTCTCCGGAGCAAATGGGGAAAAACGGCAGGGAATATTATCAAGAGCATTTTACCAAAAAGCACCATATGGATCAGCTTGAAGCTCTGCTCATGACGCTTTCAGGAGGAAAGTAAGTATGCGAATCTTCCAGCTAAACACCTTCTGCGGCGTAAAAAGCACGGGCCGCATTGCTGGTGAAATAGCCAAACTGGTACAAGCGGATGGGGGAGAGTGCCGCATCGGCTATGGCGTTCCCGGAATATCGGCCGATTCGCAAAGGTTTGCCCTGCGAATTGGCACACCGGCCGGGCGCAAAGTGCACGCCGCGCTTCGCAAGCTTTTTGATGCAGAAGGCTACGGTAGTCTGATGGCAACCGTCAGACTGATCGGCGAAATGGAAAGGTTTCAGCCGGATCTGATTCAATTGCACAATGTACATGGCTGCTATTTGCATCTGCCCACGCTGTTTCGTTATTTTCAGAAGAAAGATCTTCCCATTGTGTGGACACTGCATGATTGCTGGCCGTTCACGGGACATTGTGCATATTTTGATTATGCTGGCTGTGAGCGTTGGAAAACGCAGTGCCATCATTGCCCGCAGCAGAAAAGCTATCCGGTTTGCATCGGCCTGGATGGATCAAAACGCAATCACCGTATGAAGCAAAAGTTCTTTTCCATGCCGCGTAGAATGACCTTTGTGGCTCCCTGCGAATGGATGGCCGGTCATGTAAAGGATTCTTACTTGGCGAAGTATCCTGTAAAAGTGATTGTTAACGGCGTCAATCTAAAGGTTTTTCATCCTGTTCAAAGCGATATTCGCATACGTTACGGGCTGCAGAACAAACGGCTTTGTCTTTCCGTGGCTTCCGAGTGGGATCAGCGCAAAGGATTGCCCTTTTTGCTGGAAGCGGCCCAAAGAATGGGGGAGAGCTATACCTTTGTTGTCATAGGACTAAACGATGAACAGCTGACCTCGCTGCCGTCCAATATGCTTGGCATCCGGCATACGGCGGATACAGCGGAATTGGCCGCCTGGTACACTGCGGCAGATTGCTTGGTTAACCCAACCCTGGAGGATAATATGCCCATGGTCAATCTGGAAGCGCTTGCCTGTGGAACGCCGGTGGTTGTCTTCGAAACAGGCGGATGTCCTGAAGCGATTGATCAAAGCTGCGGCATGGTTGTACCCAAAGGAGATCTACAGGCGCTGTTCGCCGCGGTTGAAACGGCGGCGAATGGTGCGTTTAAACCCCAGAACTGCATTGCCCGGGCACAGCGATTTGACTGTGAACATACATTCCAAAACTATCTGGCGCTATATAAGGAGCTTGTATCATGAACGTCCTGATGATGACGCTTATGTACCCGCAGGATCAGATGGATGAAGTGACGGCGAATGCCAAGGATAAGCTGCAAAACCAGATTAACAGCTACCAGCGCGCTTTCATCCAGGGCATTCAGCTAAATCTTGAGCCTTCCGAACAGCTGGAGATTGTAAACTGTCTGCCGGTGGGCGTTTTTCCTTGCCAATACCGCAAGCTTTTGCTAAAATCCGGCGTTCATGATGATGGGACAATCCATCAGCTGGGCTGCATCAATCTGCCTTGGTTCAAACAAAAGGGACGTGCGGCAGTCGCTGTACGTGCGGTGGAGGCATGGGCTGCCCGGGATCCGGAAAACCGTACCGTTCTGGTTTATACGCAGTATCTGCCATATATGCAGGCATTGCATAGGGTCAAAAAACGTTTTCCGGATCTCAAAGTGGCCGTTATTGTAACGGATCTGCCCAATGAAATGGGGCTGGCAACAGGCCGAAAAGGAATCCGAAAGCAGCTGGAAACCAAAATGGGACAAAAAAGCCTCGCTCTGCTGCGAGAGATGGATGGGTTTGTCCTTTTAACGGCACCGATGGCTGATGCACTTTGCATTCACGAAAAGCCGACGGAAATCATCGAGGGATTGATTCTTTCTGATGACCAGCAAACGCACGGCGGTGAAAACGCATCAGAAAAGCCCGTTTTCCTCTATACGGGAACATTGGAAAGCGAGCTTGGAGTACCCGAAATGCTGGCTGCTTTTGAACAGATGCCGGAGTATGAATTGTGGATTTGCGGCCACGGAAACATGGCCGTTCAAGTGGAGCAATACGCAAAACGCTGTGCAAATATCCGTTTTTTGGGATTTGTTCCACAGCAGCAAGCGCTGGCCATGCAGGCCAGCGCTACGGCGTTACTTAATCCCCGTCAACCCAGCGGACTATTCACAAGATATTCTTTTCCAAGCAAAACATTAGAATACATGCGTTCCGGCAAGCCGGTTTTATGCTGCCGTCTGGAAGGTATACCTGCTGATTACAATCCTTACCTTCGTTATATGCCCGAAGGTGCCGACGGCATCGTGCAAGCGGTTCGCGCGCTTATGGCGCTTTCCGCCGAGGAGAGGGAGCGTTTGGGGAAGGAAGCAAGGAACTATGTATTGCAGCATAAAAATCCCCAAAAACAGTGTGAAAAACTACTTCTCCTGCTGCGCAGGCTTTGAGGAATAGCGTTTCGATTGCAACTCAGCCTGTTTTAAGCGTGCAATCACAGCGTCATATTGGGCATGCCTTGTCTTTTGATAATCAGGCGGAAGCACTCTGGGCACCTCAGGAGGCGGCTGTGGCCGGTCGGATTCATAAACTTGCGCCGCCTGCGAAGCAGGCTTTTCCGTTACGGAGCTGGTTTGTTCCGCTTTTTCCAAAGCGTTATCCAAGGGAAGTTCCACATAGGGCAGTCTGATGCTCTGATACTCCAGCCACCGAATCTGCTTTTCCGCTCCTGTTAACGCCGCGAAGGGGGAGAGCTGCTTACTCATCGGGATCCCTCCAAATATCTGTTTTCATTTGATCATACGTTGAGCACAGGAAAATGTGCAAAAACAAAAAGACCCCGCCACAAGCGAGCTCTTTTTTGTTTTTGCATCAGGTATTCCGAGTGCGAATGCCCTGAATGTTGGCATATTCCGAAAGCTTGTTCACGATATCCTTATAGGTGGTTTTTCCTGGCATATCCAGTGTATAAATGTTGGTATAAAGGTTGTATTTTCCTTTGTTTTCAACATGAAAATCAATATCTAGCACTTTAACGCCGATGCTTTGGAAGTAGTCATTGATAAACGCAATTGTTTCAACACGGTGGATAAACTTGACTTCAACATGCTTAACCGCATTTACGCGAACCACGCGCTGCAACAGGGACAGGGTGATGATCACAATTGCACAGCCTGCGACGGCTATCAGATAATACCCCATGCCAACAGCCAGTCCAAGGCAGGCCACGTTCCAGAGCGATGCCGCGGTTGTCAAGCCCGCAATTTTTTTTTGACTGATGAAAATGGTGCCAGCGCCAAGAAAACCAATTCCGCTGATTACCTGTGCGCTGATGCGGCCATAGCTGATGGCAATACCCGTATTTTGCGCATTCATGTTTAAGTTTAAGCTAAGAGTATCCGAGATCATCAGGCTTTCCATCAGCGCAATGATAGAAGCGCCAACGCAAACCAGGACATGCGTACGCATGCCAGCAGGACGGTTTTTACGTTCGCGTTCAATGCCTATGATGCAGCCAATCACAACGGCCAGCAGCAGGCGCAAGCCCTGTTCCCACAAAGACATACCCGTTCAGCTCCTTCAATGCGGCGTTAATAAAAACGATATAGCGAAACAACCTTGCCCAGAATGGTCAGCTCCGGCACGATGATCGGCTCCATGGTTGGGTTTTCGGGCTGTAGCCGGAACACGCCGTTTTCTTTGTAAAAGCGTTTAACGGTCGCTTCATCATCAATCATGGCGATCACAATATCTCCGTTGTCCGCCGTACTTTGCTTGCGTACAATTACATAGTCGCCATCCAGAATGCCGGCGTCTATCATACTTTCACCGCGTACAGATAGAATGAAATGATCGCCAGAGCCGATCATGGCTTGCGGCAAAGCAATATAGTCTTCAATGTTTTCTGTTGCGGTAATGGGAATGCCAGCCGTTACGCGCCCTACAACCGGCACCTGAACCATATCCGCGCGGTACGCCTGATGATCCGCAGGCACAGAAATCGCCCGCGGTTTCATGGAGTCGCGGTACAAAAGCCCCTTCTTTTCCAGCCGGATCAAATGGCCATGAACCGTTGAGGTACTCTTGAGACCGGTGGCCTCGCAAATTTCACGAACAGATGGGGGATAACCCTTCTGCAGGGTAGCTTTTTCGATATACGCAAGGATTTTCGCCTGTGTATCTCCACGGGAACCAGACATCACATTTCACCTTCCTCACGCTTTCATTCAATAGTAGCATACCATAAAAAAGGGGCAGTTGGCAAGAGCTTACGAACAAATGTTTCTATTTTTCTTCGTTTTCATCATTTTTGGCTGGCAAGTGTACATTTTGCGCGGCTTCACGGCGACGCTGATCGCTCATGGCTGCATAGTGACGGCGCGTCGTGTTGACATCAGCATGTCCAAGCGCGTCCGCAACCAGATAAATATCTTCTGTTTCGTGGTAAAGCCTTGTGGCATAAGTGCTGCGCAGCTTGTGTGGACTCATCCGTTTTTTCAGGGGAACGGCAACGGCACAGTATTTTTTTACCATCATTTGTACTGCGCGCTGCGATATCCTTTTACGCTGCAATGAAAGGAACAGCGCATTCTCGTCAATTTTATCAGCCGGTTTGACCTGCCTGCGCTCGGTCAGATAATCCTGCAAAGCATCCGCTACTTCCTGGGGATAATACAGGATGACCTGATTGCCGCCCTTCCGGGTAACAAGCACGGCATTGTTGGCAAAATCCAAATCGGTAATATCGATTCCAACACATTCACTGACACGGATGCCTGTACCCAGAAACAGCATTAAAATGGCGTAATCACGTTTCCGTGTGTGATTATGAAACTTTTGCTGGGTTTCTGTAAGTTGTGTGCCTTCCTCGGCAATGCTCAATAATCGTTCCACCTCGGAACTAACCAAATGCAGGATGGGTTTATCATGTAGCTTTGGCAACGAAACCAGGGCGGCAATGTTGCCGCTAATTCGTTCGGCCTTAAACAGATAATCAAAATAAGAACGCAGGGAAGATAGCTTTCGCATAACGCCACATTCGTGATTGCGTAAAACCTTTTGCTGCTCAATGGTTTCGCCAATGGAGGCATCTTTGTAATACAGCGTCAGATAATCGGCATATCCGTTTAAATCGCGTGCCGTAAAATGGGAAAGATCTTCATCCGTCCAATTCTCAGGCGATTTTTCGGAGAAATACGGAATCTCCTTTGTTGCATAGCCACAAAACGTCTGTAAATCGATCGTGTATGCCATTCGAGTTAGAATGCTGGTTGTCATGGCAATGCTGTTGATAAAATCCGAACACGATGACGGCAGCGTTCGAAGCATGGTGCGTATCTTTTCCATTCGTTCGGTGTTCAGCTGCTCCACATAGGTTAGATTGGCCATAGCGGGTCTCCTTGCCTGAATTCCTGTTTTGGATATCAAACTATTCGTAAAAGTATTCTTTAGCGAATAGTTTAAGAATAAGATACACCCCTTTCCCATTTTTGTCAAGAGAGAATCAAAAATCACCAGACAAATTGCTTTGCTGGTGAAATGCTTTTATTTTTTTTCGGCAACTGGCGGCCTGGACTCTTCATCCTTCTCGCCATTCAAGCGGCGATATTCTCTGATCGCGGATGTTGCCAATTCATCACAGCGATTGTTCCAGGGATTATCCGCATGCCCCTTTACCTTATGAAAATGAACCTCGTGCTTTTTGATCCGAATGATCTGCAGCAGCAGCTTCCAAAGATCGCTGTTTTCAACCGGCTGCTTTTTGCTGTTTACCCACCCATTCCGCTGCCAGTTATCCAGCCAATGATCATTAAAGGCATTCACCGTATATGCAGAATCCGAATACACTTCTACGATACAGGGCTCCTTTAAAGCGCCAAGGCCGCTAATGACAGCGAAAATTTCCATGCGATTGTTGGTAGTATTCGGCATGTGGCCGGATAGCTCCTTGGTTTTTCCATTGTAATTGAGTATGCAGCCCCACCCTCCGGGACCGGGGTTGCCGGAGCATGCGCCATCCGTATAGAGCTGAACAATACGTTTTTTTTGAATTTCACTCATTTATTTGGAGCTCCCCTGTGTCATCTGTTTGCTTTTTTCAGCACAGGCAGTCATTGCTTTCATCACAGCACCGCGCAGACCGCTTTCTTCAAGAGATTGTACCGCTTCGATGGTTGTTCCGCCAGGCGAACAAACCTGATCCTTCAGCACTGCAGGATGCAATTTGGTTTCCAATACCATTTTAGCAGAACCCATTACCGCCTGTGCGGCACATTCGATGGCCATTTGCCTTGGCATTCCCAGCCTTACAGCGGCGTCCGCCATAGCCTCGATAAACATGAATACATACGCGGGGCTGCTGCCGCTTACAGCAATGACAGCATCCATCAGCCGTTCCGGAATGATCTGCACAACGCCGAGGGTTGAAAACAGGCTCTTTGCCCATTGGAAGGCATCTGCATCCAGCGTTGTTTCCTCGCAAAGAGCGATCAACCCTTCCCCCAACAAAGCAGGCGTATTGGGCATAACGCGCAGAAGCTTAACGCCATTCTCCCCCATTGCATCCATCAGCATTCGCATGGACCAGCCGGCCGCAATCGAAATCACTTTTTGATTTTGATGGAGGAAGGGAGTGATTTCTGTTAATACGTCAGCCAAAAAAACAGGCTTTACTGCCAGCACAATCCATTCGCAGTTCTGTGCAAGCTCCGCATTGCTTGCCGCAACTTTGATGTGATCGCTCTGATTCCATTTTGAACACAAATCGGTATTCACATCAGAAATCATGATCTCTTCCGGCTTCAGAAACTGCTTTGCAAGCGCACCCTTCAGAATGGCTCCACCCATGTTGCCTGCGCCAATAAACCCAATTTTCATGTTTCTCTCCCCCATCTAAGCAAAAACGCGGCGGACATGCCGTCCGCCGCGCTCCATATTTGTTATTCCTTGGGAACAGCAGGCTGCACAGGCGTTGTGCCAACCTTGGCATTTTCATCGCGCGCATGCTCGCGTACGTGCATGGAAATGGCCTTCTTGGGACACTTTTGAGCGCAGGCGCCGCAGCCGGTGCAGGCTTCGTTTACTTCATGCACTTGCTTAAGAACGCCGGAAATCGCGTCAAACTTGCAGGTGCGCTTGCAAATCGTACAGCCGATGCACAGATCACGATCGATTTCGGCAATCAGACGATTTTCAAAATCGCCCCACATGGAGCCATTCGGGCAGGATTCGGCGCACATCATGCAGCCTACACACTTGGTTCTGTCGATGACCGGCAAGTGATTTTCCATGGTGATGGCATCAAACTTGCAGGCATCCTTGCAAATGCCGCAGCCAACACAGCCAATCTTGCAGTTGTCGCTAACCAGATGACCTTCTTCGGCAGCACGGCAAAGCAGACGAACCGGAACGGTTTCGGGCTGCAGGCTGAGGACGTTCTTGGGGCAAGCGCGTACACACGCACCACAGCCGGTGCACTTTTCAGGATCCACATCGGCAATCCCGGTCTTTTCATTGATATGGATGGCATCAAACTTGCAGGCGCGCACACAGGTACCCATGCCAAGGCAGGCATACTTGCAGGCGCGGTTTCCATCGTTAATCAAAGAAGCGGCAACACAATCATGAATACCGTGGTACTCAAATTTGTTCAGGCAGCGGTCAGAAGAACCCTGGCACACTACCGTCGCAACATTGCGCACCTGATCGGGAGCTTCCTCCTGACCGAGAATTTTGGCAATTTCACTGGCTACAGCCGCGCCGCCTACAGGACAGGCGTTCGCAGACGCAGCGCCGGACGCAATCGCTTCCGCCAGCGCATCGCAGCCGGCAAAGCCGCAACCACCACAGTTTGCGCCCGGCAGCGCATTGCGCACAGCGTCACGCGTGGGATTGGCGGGCATTTCAAAAACCTTGTTGGCGCACATCAGCAAAATGCCAAAGACAAGACCCAGAGCGCCCAGCACCAAGACGCTAATCAGAATAGCACTCATTGTTCAGGCACTCCTTTCTTAAATCAAACCAGAGAAGCCCTGGAAAGCAAGGGACATCAGACCGGCGGTGATCAACGCGCCAGGAAAGCCATCCATCCACTTGGGCAGGTTGCTGGCAGACAGACGTTCACGGATGCTTGCAAACAGAACGATAGCAAGCGTGAAGCCCAGCGCGGAGGAAACGCCGTTTACAACGGATTCCAGCAAATTGTAGCCCTGACGCGCATTCAGCAGCGCCATGCCCAGCACAGCACAGTTGGTGGTAATCAGCGGCAGATAAACACCCAGCGCCTGATACAGGGAGGGGCTGATCTTTTTCAGCGCGATCTCAACAATCTGCACAAGTACCGCAATGACCAGAATGAAAGCAATGGTCTGCATATATTCCAGATGAAGCGGAACCAGCACATATGCCTGAATGAAGTAGGTAAACAAAGCGGCAAGACCCATAACAAAGGTAACCGCCATGCCCATTCCTACAGCCGTTTCCACCTTTTTGGAAACGCCAAGGAAGGGACAGATGCCCAAAAACTGAGACATAACATAGTTATTGACCAGCACGCTGCCAATAACGATCAGCATAATGTTGCTCATGCGATGCCCTCCTTTACCTGCTTGCGCTTGCCATAAGCCTTAACCACCGCATTCACAATCAAAATCAGAATGCCAAGGGTGATAAAACCGCCGGAAGGAGATACGATAATGGCCATGGGCTTGTAAGCCGCGGGCATTACCTGCATACCAAACCAGGTGCCGCTGCCGATGATTTCGCGCACGGAAGACAGCAGCGTAAGCGAAAGGGTAAAGCCCAGACCCATACCCAAACCATCAATGATGGAAGGTACGGGAGGATTCTTGAAGGCAAACGATTCCGCGCGGGCAAAGATAATGCAGTTGACCACGATCAGCGGAATATAGATGCCCAACGAGCTGGACAGGGCGGGCACGAAGGCCTTGATCAACAGGTCAATAATGGTAACAAAGGTTGCGATGACCACGACAAAGCTGGGAATACGCACCTTTTCAGGAATAATTTTGCGCAACAGGGAAATAACAAGGTTTGCAAACACCAGTACAAATGTGGTAGACAAGCCCATACCCAGGCCGTTGCTGGCTGCGGTTGAAACGGCAAGCGTAGGACACATGCCAAGCAGCAGGCGGAACGTGGGGTTTTCGTTAAAAAGGCCATTCAAAAAGACCTTCATCGGAGATTTCTGCTTCATGCCTGAGCACCTCCCTTTTTGATTTTGGCAGGCTTAACAGCACCAAAGGATTTGGGAGTGGTCCACTTGTCGATCAGCGGAGTGCACACATTCATAAAGAGAATGGCAAAGGAGCAGCCCTCGGGATAGCTGCCGAAGGTACGGATGACAAACAGGATAACCGCGCAGCCAACGCCCATGATCACCCTGCCCCACCTGGTTACCGGACAGGTAACATAATCGGTGGCCATGAAGAAGGCCCCTAGCATCAAGCCGCCGCTCAGCAGCTGATACAACGCGCTGTCGGTGGAGCCAGGTGCGTAGATAGCGCCGGTTTCCACCCAGAACAGCACGAACGCTGTGGCAATGAAGGCAACCGGAACGCGCCAGTCGATGACGCGGCGAACAATCAGATACACGCCGCCCAAAATCAGCGTAAGCTTACAGGTTTCCCCCAGCATGCCGGGGACTTCGCCAATGAACAGCTGCCACAGGCTGTAGCCGCTGTTTACCAGCGGAGTAGCGGATGCCACAGCGTCCGCCTCCACAGAAGCCAGGCCAAACAGCTGTCCGCCTGCGGGAACAGCGGTCGCAGCCATCAGGCCGGCCCAGGAAAGCATGAGAATGGTACGTGCGGCAAGCGCCGGGTTGATGAAATTCTGGCCCAGACCGCCAAACATCTGTTTTACCAGCACAATCGCAATCACAGATCCGATCGCACCCATCCACCAGGGCGCATTGGCGGGCAGATTGAACGCAAGCAGCAAACCGGTCACTACGGCGCTCAGGTCGCCGATGGTGGATTTTTGATGAGTCAGCTTTTCGTAAACCAGTTCAGCCAGCACGGCACAAACCACGGATACCAGAATCAGAGAAAGCGCACCCGTGCCGAAAAACCATACGGCAGCCAGTGCCGTCGGCAGCAAAGCAATAACAACATCGCCCATCAAGCCACGCGTGGATACCGCCGTATTGCGCAGCAAAGGAGACGAAGTGACGACAAGTTTCTTTTGCATATGGATTACTTATCTCCTTTCTTCGCAGCAGCTTCCCTGCGGCGCTGATTGATCATGCGTTTTGCAACGCGGCAGCTCTGGGTAAGGTTACGTCTGGAGGGGCAAACCCATGCGCAGGAGCCGCATTCGATGCAGTTAAGGGCGCTAAGCTTTTCGGCCTCATCAAACAGATCCTTGCGCACAAAACGATCGATGAAAGCGGGAAGCAGCTTCATGGGGCAGGCTTCAACGCAGCGTCCGCAGCGGATGCAGGGATTTTCATCCGCCAGAGAGGAAACCTGATCCATCGCCAGAATGCCACTACAACCCTTGGTAACGGGGATATCCTCGCGGCTGATGGCCATGCCCATCATGGGCCCGCCATAAATCAGCATCCGGGTGTTCTCATCCACCCCTTCGGAAGTATCGATCAGCCATTCCACGGGCGTGCCGATACGCACCAGATAGTTGGCAGGCTTGTTCACGGTGCCACCAACGGTAACCACGCGATCAATCAGCGGACGTCCCTCGTAAGCCGCGCGGTGAAGCGCATAGCAGGTGCCCACATTGCAAACGATAACGCCCATATCCAGCGGCAGACCGCCCATGCGTACGGTACGGCCGGTCAGCGCGTAAACCAGCTGCTTTTCACCGCCCTGCGGATACTTGGTCTTGAGCGCCTCCACGCGGAAGCCCTCCTTGCCCTCGCAGGCCTTTTTCATCAGTTCAACGGCGTCCATCTTGTTGTCCTCAATGCCGATGAGAACGTTCTGGATGCCCAGCACCTTCTGGATGAGGCGCGCGCCGGATACAATCTGCTCGGCATGCTCCAGCATCAAACGGTGATCAGCGCTCAGGTAAGGTTCGCATTCCGCGCCGTTGAGCACCAGCGTATCCACCTTTTTGCCTTCGGGAACATTGAGCTTAATCGCCGTGGGGAAGGTTGCACCGCCAAGGCCCACGATCCCCATTTGACGGGCAAGATCGGACAGCTGCTGTACGGACATGGCTTCCGGATTGGAAACAGGCTTTTGTTCCACCCATTCATCCTTGAAGTCGTTATCAATGACTACGCTCATCACCTGCGTGCCGTTGGCAACCATGGCAGGCTGGCATTCCACCACCACGCCGGAGACGGACGCGTGCACAGCGGCGCTCATTCCGCCTACGGGTTCGCCAATCATTTGGCCAACCTTGACGGAGTCGCCTTTGGAAACCAGCGCTTTGCAGGGAGCGCCGATATGCTGCTGAAGCGGAATGATGACGCGAGAGGGCTGGGGAGCTGTTACAATGGGCAGGCCGGCGGTTACAGCCTTGCCGCCCTTTCCCTCATGCGGATGAATTCCGCCGGGAAAACTATGTACGATACTCATTGGGAATCGTCCCTCCTGAACATTTTTGGTAAACATACATACCCATCAATCAGTATATCACAAAGAAGCGGTCAAGAAAAGAGTTGTTACTTTTTTCACATGAAAACAGCACTTTTCTTTTTCCACTCCTGAGCGGAACGAAGAATGGCTCTTGCGTGCGCGATGCCGCTTTCCTGATCGCTTTGCGTAACGCCGATCAGACGCGCGATTTCGCGAATGCGTCCTTCACTGTCCAGCGTGGTCAGGCTGGTTTGGGTGCGATCCCCCACCACCTGTTTTTGAACAAAGTACTGGATGTCGGCCATCGCTGCAATCTGAGCCAGATGCGTTACGCACAGCACCTGATGGTAGCGCGCTATCGAAGCCATTTTTTCCGCGACAACGCCTGCCACATGGCCGCTGATCCCGGTATCGATTTCGTCAAAAATCATGCAGGGAATGCCGTCGTTCGCTGCGCCCGCGGCCTTCATAGCCAGCATCAGCCTCGAAAGCTCGCCGCCGGAGGCAGTTTTGTCAAGCGGCTTAAGGGGCTCGCCGGGGTTGGGGGCAATGTAAAAGCATATATGGTCGTCGCCAAGGGGCGTGGGCACCTTTTTTTGCCCCGGCTCCGGCTGCTCGAACACGCAGGAAAAGCGGGTATTTTGCATGCCCAGATCCTTCAGTTCGTTTTCCATCATTGCTTCAAAGCGGCTGGCAATCTGCTTTCGTTGCTCGGTCAAAAGCGCCGCCTGTGCCCGATAGGCCTGTAGCTTTTGCTTAAAATCCGTTTCTGCGTGCTTCAGGCGCTCTTCCATGCCGTCAAGCCTGTCCAGTTCGTTTTTGATTTCTTCGTGATGGCTGACCAGCTCGTCCGCCGTCATGCCGTAGCGTCGCTCCAGCCTGCGGATCTGGTCCAGACGGTCCTGCACAGCTTCGCTGCGTTCGGGATCAAAGCTTTCGCTTTCCAGCGCGTCGCGCAATTCAATGCCCATCTCCTCCACCTCGTAATAGGCGGTGGAAATGCGGTCTGCCAGCGCCTTGTAGCGCGGATCGACATCCTCAATCATACGAAGCGCATCCGAGGCGTCGCGCAACTTGCTTGCAGCGTTCTTTTCCCGTCCGCTGCCGGATATTTCTTCATAAGCGGCCCGCACAGAGCGATCTATGCGCTCGGCGCTTGCAAAACGGCTTTTTTCGGCCGCAAGCCTGTCCGCCTCCCCCATTTCCAGCGCAGCCGAATCCAGCTCCCTGACACGGTTTTGCAGATAGGCCTGACGCTCGGTCCGCTGCGCGTTTTCCTTGCGAAGCGCAGAAAAACGGCTGCTGCTTTCGCGCCATGCGTGATAGGCTTTTTCCACTTGCGTAAGACGGCTGTGAAAAACATCCCCGCCGAAGGAATCCAGAAACGCCATGTGGTTCTGGCTGTTCAGGAGACTCTGATGCTCGTGCTGGCCATGGATGTCGATCAGCTGCTGCGTAAGGGCCTTCAAAAAGGCAAGCGGAACAATCACGCCGCATACGCGGCAGACATTGCGTCCACTTACAGAAATTTCGCGCTGAATGCTGATGATGCTACCGTCGGCTTCCAGCTCCTGCTGGCGCAAAAGTTCCGCTGCGGAACGGCAATCCGAAATATCGATAAACGCTTCCACGGACGCCTTTTCGCAGCCGGAACGGATCAGTCCCCGGTCGGCGCGTTCTCCAAGCATCAGGTTAATGCTGTCTACAATGATGGATTTGCCTGCGCCGGTTTCGCCGCTGAGCACATGCATGCCTTTGCCAAACGCAATCTCCAAATGCTCAATCAGGGCGATGTTGCGCACGGTCATGGAAACAAGCATATCTGCCGCACGTTCCTTTCATCATGGATAGCATCAGCGCCGGATCATTGCGTTGATGCGGTCGATCACCGTCTGCACATCCTCCATGCTGCGTACGATCATCAAAATGGTATTTTCGCCCGCAATGGTTCCAAGAATCTCCGGCCACTGCAGGCTGTCGATGGTTTCGGCGGCAATGCTGGCCGTTGCGGAAAGTGTTTTGATGACAATTTGATTGTACGCATGATCGATGCTCACAACCGTTTCGCTGAACATGCGGATCAGGCGTTCGTTCAGGCTGCCCTCGTTTTTATCGGAGGTTACATAGCGGTAGGCGCCGTCGGCAGAAAGCGCCTTCACCAGCCTGAGCTCCTTGATATCGCGGGAAACCGTGGCCTGTGTAACGCGGAAGCCGTGAGAACGCAAGGCGTCGGCCAGCTCCTCCTGGGTTTCGATGGCATTTTCAGCAATGATGTCCAAAATCGCAATCTGTCGGGCGGATTTCATTGGCATCTCTCCTTATCAGCAGCTCCATTCGGACAGCTTGATGCGAATGGTGCTGAAAAAACTTCTGGGTTCCAGGCGAACAAAGCGCGCCGGACGGCTGGCACGCGTTACCGTCAGCGCCTGATTGGCATGCAATGTAAAGATCTCCTGGCCGTCGACGGATACCATGGCCTGTACGGCCTCGGTAAGCCGGATGACAACCGTTTGCGAGGCGGAGGTAACAACCGGTCTGTGCTGCAGGGAATGCGCGCAAACAGGTGTTAGCAGCATGCATTCCACCTCGGGACAGATAATCGGTCCGCCTGCGGATAACGAGTACCCGGTGGAACCGGTGGGCGTTGATACAATCAGGCCATCCGCAATAAAATGCCCCACCAAATCCTGATCCACATAGGCGTCCATGCCGATGAGACGCGCATACCCGCCGCGGCTGACCACCACATCGTTGAGCGCATAAGCCGTTTGATCCCCCAGGGATAGCTTGAGCATCATGCGTTCCTGAATGGTGTATTCATCTCCGGCCAGCTTTTCAAACGCTTTTTCCAGCTGATCCATTTCCAGCTCCGCCAAAAACCCTACGCGGCCGATATTGACCCCCAGCAGCGGAAGATCCAATTGCATGGACAGGCTGTTGGCGCGAAGCAGCGTACCATCCCCGCCTACGGACAGGATTGCTTCACAGCCGGAAGATTCACAGGAATCAAATACCTGCACGCCCGCATGCTGCATTCGCTCAAACAGCCACGGCTCTGCGCAAACGCGGATTCCCGCTTTATGCAGTTTTTCCGCTACAGTTGCCGCAATTTCCTCAATGTTGGGCTTTTGGTCATGCATAAGCACATACACGGATTTCACACGCAATGCCGCCTTTCCTGATCAGTATAACACAATCTGCATAATCATGCAACACTGCATGGTTATGCAAATGTGAATGGATCCTTTGAAAGGTTCCTGTGCGCCTGCGCCACCACCTCGGCTATGCGGGCTTCATCAATGCTTTGCCGTGCGATATCCTGCGGCAGAAGCTCGGTGATGTATTCAATATTCCCTTCGGGCCCGGTAATGGGCGAAAAATCCACCTGGGCCATCGTATAGCCAAAACTTGGAACAAATGAGGCAATCTCCTCAATCACCTGGCGGTGAACCGCTGGATCGCGCACCACGCCCTTTTTGCCCACGTGTTCGCGACCCGCCTCAAACTGCGGCTTGATCAGGATGCAGAAACGGCCCCTGCCGTCCATCAGCCCGGATGCAACGGGCAAAATCAGCTTGACGGAAATAAAGGATACGTCCATTACTGTCAGATCCGGCACACAGGGAATCTGCTCATGGGTAAGATAGCGGGCGTTGGTACGCTCCAGCACCGTCACACGTTCGTCGCTGCGTATTTTCCAGTCCAGCTGGCCATAACCCACGTCAATCGCATAAACATGCCTTGCGCCATTTTGCAAAAGCACATCCGTAAAACCGCCTGTAGCGGCGCCGATATCCATGCATACGGCATCCGTCACATCCACGCCAAACACGCGCAGCGCCTTGTCCAGCTTAAGCGCTCCGCGGCCGACAAAAGGATGCACATGGCCGCGCACAATCAGTTCCGCGTCCTCGCTTACCTTTTCAGATGCCTTGAGTACCTTAACCTCTTTCACATAAACCTGACCGGCCATAATCAGCGCCTGCGCCCTTTCACGGCTGGGCGCAAGCCCCTGACGAACCATTGCCAGATCCACGCGGAGTTTATCAGCCATTCTTCTGTACTCCTTTTTGACACGTTGTTCGGATGCACTGGGCGATGCTTTCATCATCCAGCCCAACCTCTGCCAGCAGATGCTTATGGTCACCATGCTGGATGTAGCGGTCTTCCACACCCAGGCGTGTGATAAACGGCTGCACATGGAGGTCAGTGGCCGCCTCCAGCACCGCGCTGCCAAAACCGCCCTGAAGCATATGCTCCTCCAGTGTAAAAACAGGCTTCTGCGCGGCAAAAACACGAAGCAGGCATTGCTGATCCAACGGCTTTATGGTGGATGCATTGATAACCTCTGCCTCCAGTCCTTCCAGGGACAGGGCATCGGCTACGCGAAGCGCAGCCGCCGTCATGGTTCCGGTGGCAAGTACAATGAGATTTTCTCCCTTGCGAAGCTGCTGCCATTTGCCAACCTCAAAGCCTTCAATGGAATACCCTGCAGGCAGGGCTTCCGCGTTTTTGGGATAACGAATGGCACAGGGCCTGCCGCGGCGATGGGCAGCACGAATCATCATGGATAGCTCTTCCCCGTTTGCCGGCGAGAGCACCGTCATGTTGGGAATATGGCGCAGATAGGCAAAATCGTAAAGCCCCTGATGGGTTTGTCCGTCTTCGTTGGAAATGCCGGATCGATCCAGCAGGCAAACAACCGGCAGATTCAGAATGCACACATCATTCATCAGCTGATCATAGCCACGCTGCAGGAATGTGGAATATACAAAAAGGAACGGACGCATTCCTCCGGCTGCCAACCCGGCGCAAAGCGACACGGCATGCTCCTCGGCAATGCCTACGTCCAAAAACCGGTCGGGATAGGCTTTCTCAAAATCCGCCGTACAAGTGCCAAGCGGCATGGCGGCTGTAAGGGCCATAATACGCTTGTCCCCGGCGGCAAGTTCAATCAGCGTTTCGTTGGCAATAGCGCCATTGGAACGGGAGCCAGAGGCGCTTACCTGACCGTTTTCTACCAAAAATGGAGGCGTGCCATGAAAAGCTTCCGGCTTGCGCTCTGCCCGGTGATAACCGTAGCCCTTCTTGGTTAAACAATGGATAACCACGGGTCCTTCCAGTCTCTTTGCCTGTTCCATCATTTTTTCAACCGAGGCAAGATCGTTTCCGTCCACGGGTCCCAGATAGCGAAAGCCAAGAGCGGAAAAAAAACCTTCGTCAATCTCGTTGACCAAAATGCTTTTCACAGCCTGCTTCATCCTGTGTATAAAATGGTAGATAGGTTCGCCTACAGCCGGAATGCGAGAAAGGTTGTTTTTAACGCGTTTTTTGGTAAAATTCCATCCCGCACTGGCGCGTAGCCTTGCCAGATGCTTGCTCAGCGCACCCACGTTTTTGGCAATCGACATTTCATTGTCGTTGAGAACCACAATCAGCCGCGTTTTGGTATTGCCGCAATCATTGATCGCTTCATAGCACATACCGCCGGTTAGCGCGCCGTCGCCGACCACTGCCACAACGTGATGGTTTTGTCCCTGGGCATCCCGCGCTCTGGCCAGGCCAAGCGCCTGGGAAATGGAAGTAGAGGCATGGCCCGCATCAAAAAGATCGTATTCGCTCTCGGTTCTTCTGGGAAAACCCGCAAGCCCGCCGTAGGTACGCAGCGTATCAAACGCCTCGTACCGTCCCGTAAGCAGCTTGTGCGCATAGGTCTGGTGCCCTACATCAAAAACAATTTTATCCTTTGGCGTATCAAACACGCGATGCAGCGCCAGGGTGATTTCCACCACCCCCAGATTGGAGGAAAGGTGCCCGCCGTTTCGGGCTACGGTCTGAATGATCTTGGCACGAATATCATCCGCCAGTTCCTCACACTCCTCTATGGAAAGAGAACGGATATCTGACGGATCCTTGATTTGCGATAAAGCAATCATGGCTCGCTCCTTTGTTGGCACATTACAGTTTCGCTCCGTTTTTGGGCCCGGCCTTGCCGCCCAGAGATACATCCTTGAGGATATCGGAGGAGTAGGCGTAATTGCTGTCGTCCTTATCCTGCTTGGCCTGCATGGCACATTCCACCAGCTTATCAATCATCTGTTTGTAGGGCAGGCCGGTGGCCTCCCAAAGATAAAACGCCATGGAGCCGGGCAGGGTGTTGATTTCGGTAATATACAGGCTGTTATTCGCCGAATCGTACATATAGTCAATGCGTACAACGCCCTTGCAATCCATGTTGTTAAAGATGTCCATGGAAAGCTTCTGGATGCGGTCGCGAAGCTCAGGCTCGATGGGCGCGGGCAGGATGCGTTTGAGAGACGCCATGCCCTTGCTGCCGCCGCTGGCGCCGTATTTATCCATATAGGTAAGAAGCTCGCCGCAGGTTACGGGCATCTCAATCTCGCTGGCCTGGGCCTCGCCGTTATAGCCAAGCACGGAGCAGTTAAGTTCCAGCGGTTTGGTAAGACCCTGCTCGATAAGCACCTTGCGATCAAAATCGAAGGCCAGCTCCAACGCTTCCTCCAGCTCGCTGCGGTTGCAGGCGCGGCTTACGCCGATGGACGAACCCAGAGAAGCAGGCTTAACAAACACCGGATAAGGCAGCTGTTTTTCAATGCCGTCCAGCACGGCGGCGCGATCCTTTTCCCAAGCATGGCGCAGATACCAGCAATCCGGCAAAACGGGGAATCCGGCGCCGCGGAAGAATTGCTTCATGTATACCTTATCCATACCGATCGCGCTCGCGCCAACGCCGGAACTGGAATAAGGAATGTTGCACAGCTCCAGCAGTCCCTGTACCGTGCCGTCTTCTCCATGCATGCCGTGAAACACCGGGATGGCGCAGTCCAGACGTGCCACAACCACCTCTCTGTCCTTGGCCAGCAGGCCTTTGCCATGCTCGATTCGGGTAAGCGCGCCGCTTCCCGCAGTCAAATCCGGGTTGATGCGGATGATCCCCTTTTTGGCGGGATCAAAGGGCGTATAGGCGCTCATCTCCAAAAGCGTTTCGCCGGTAAACCATTCGCCCTGTTTGCTGATGTATACAGGAATAACGTCATATTTCTCTCGGTCGGCAGCACGCATCAGCTGCACGGCGCTGATGATGGATACGTCGTGTTCGCAGCTGCGGCTGCCGTAAAATACGCCAAGCTGAATTTTTTTCATCTTTCCATTCCTCCAATCAGGCTTCCTGATAGTGATCCGGCAGGTCATTTTCGTACAAAACGGTATCTCCGGGACGAACCATGGTATGCAGCAGACGCGTTGAATCATCCAGACTATCCACACGGTAAATCTGTTCGTCCGCAAACCCGGCTTCTTTCATGCCTTCAATAATGGGTTTTGTTCTGCTTTTGCCAACGATGATGGCGATGTCTACGCAATCCTTCATGGCACGGCCGAAGTCACGGTTGTATTTCGCCTCGTCCACGCCCAGCTCAACCATGCCCGGGGTAATGATGATGCGACGTTGCGGAAAGGCTTTGAGCACATTCAACGCAGCCTTCGCGCCTATGGGGTTGGAATTGAAGGCATCGTTGATGATGGTGAATCCGCCGGGACGGGAAATCAGCTCCAGACGGTTTTTGACAGGCTGCAGCTTGGCGATGCCGTGGGAGATCTGCTTAAGGCTCAGCCCCAGATCGCTTGCAACGGCGGAAGCCAGAAGAATGTTTTGCAAGCTGTGTTCGCCCAACAGCCTTGTCTGGCAGTCCACGCTGCCCTTTGCGTTTATGTGCAAGGTAAAGCTGCTTCCCTGGGACGAAACGCTGACGTTATCGCACCATACATCACAGGTTTGCGGGTCGCGGCCGCAGAGCACCTTTGGTTTTGCGGTTTTGTCATACAGCTGCTTGCAGATTGCGCCGTCGTTATAAAAGTACGCCCGTGATCCTTCTTGCGGAAGCGCGTCGATTAGCTCGTATTTGGTTTTGGCGATGCGCTCGATGGTTTTGAACGTTTCCAGATGCTGTGGCCCGACCGAGGTAATGATGCCGATGGTCGGCTTTACCAGACGGCACAGTTCCTTGATATCGCCCACGTGACGCGCGCCCATCTCTCCTACAAAAATCTGATGGGAAGGGGATAGGTTTTCGCGGATGGCACGAGAAACGCCCATAGGGGTATTGAAGCTGGCAGGAGTAATCAGCGTAGGATATTTTTCGCTGAGAATGGTACCCAGTATATGCTTGACAGAGGTTTTGCCATAGCTGCCGGTTAGGCCGATACGTACAAGCCCCGGGTTGGAAAGCAGCTTGCGCCGCGCATCGCGGAAATAGCATTCGCTGATCGCTTTTTCAACAGGCCAGGCCAGCAAGCCACTCAGGGCCACAATCAACGGCATAAAAACAGGCCAGATCAAACCAAGTGGCGCAGCCACACCCTGCGCCAGTCCCCAGCTGATAAGGAGCATTACCAAAAAATGAACCACATACAGACGTTTTACGCGGCTTGTATAGACAAATTTCTTTTTGGCATGCCTGGCGCTGGAAAGCCTGGCAATCAGCAGACCAAGCGCCGCGCTGAGAAGCAGCTGAAGCACACCGTACACCGGGAACAATGCCGCAATCACCATCAGGCCTGCGCTTGCGCAAAGTCCCGGAAGCAGGCTATGCTTCCAGTTGCGCCGTACGGTGCGAAAAAAACCCGGAAACTGATAGCTTTCCAGCTGAAAATAATGGAAAAGCGTACGGGATGCAAAAAGACAGCAAACCACAGGAGACAGGATGAAAAGCCATTTCATCACCGCAGATGCTTCCGCCTGGATCATGCTTAGTTCCCTCCCCAAAGGAAAGTGTTTACGATAACCAGAAAACGCTGCGCTTCTTCAAGAAAGGCAAAGTGGCTCCGGCCATCAAAGACTACAAGCCCCGCGTCCGGGATCTCCTTTTCCATCTGTTGTCCCATCCACAGCGGTGTTTCGGTATCGTTGCTCCCCCAGATCAGCAGCGTCGAAGCCTTGATTTGAGGCAGCCATTGGGACAAATCCTGATGAATGACTTTGACAAAGGTTTTGCGCATTTGGGCGTTCAGCCGCTTGTAATCCGCCGAGCCGTATTTCTGAACCAACGCTTCCTGCAGCCTGTCAACCAGTTTTTTGAGAAACGGCAGCTTGCCCATAGCGTTTACAAGGGCCTTCATCCGTTTATACTGTTTCTGCCGCCTGCTCTGCTCCTGACCATCCGGCTTGCGAATGCCCGCTCCGCCTGTGATGATCATTTTATCCACCCGTTCGGGATGATGCGAGCCAAGCCAGATTGCAACCCGCCCCCCAAAGGAGTGGGCAATCATATGCACGCGGGAAAGCCCGAGGCTGTCAAGCAATTCCAGAATCTGCTGCGCAAACTCAGCAACACCCCAGGGCTCCGCAGGCTCGCCGCTTTGTCCATGGCCGGGAAAATCCACTGCAAGCAGCGAGGCATGCTTGCCTATTTCCTGATAAAAAGCATTAAAAATAGAGCTGTCACAGCCCCAGCCGTGCAAAAACAATACCGTGGGGGCGTCCTGCTGATTGGACGGCTCAAATCGGTAAAAGAGCTTGCAGCCCTGAATGAAAGCTTCCAAGGAAGCACCACCTTTCCAGATGAACCCAAAATATTTTACCCTATTCTATGCAAAAAGAAAAGCCCAAACCGCACTTTTTGCGTTCAGGCTTTGGGAATTTCATAGATATAGCGTCTTTTGCGGTAACTGAGGCCAAATTCCGAGCGGCACCAAGCGGGAACATTCACCGTACTTTCGAGCGTACAGCCCAGCAATTCGCAGGTGCGAATGCTTGGATAGTTGTCCTCATCCGTGGTAATGACAAAGCTGCGCATGCCCATTTCTTGCAGCAGCGGCACGCACATGCGGCAGGCGCGCAGGGCGCCGTGTCTGCCCTGAAACGGCGGATCCATGTGATAGCCAATATGTCCCAGATAAAAAAGTCCTTCCCCTTCGCCAATGCGCAGGGCAATTTCTCCGGCCGTTCGGGAGGTTTTTCGATCTACAATATCAAAAATCATGGAGCAAGCACCGTCAATCTGGCTGATGCGGTGTGCGTATTCGCGCGGAACCAGCGCAAATTCCTCGTCAGCAAACAGCGCCTCTCTGCGCTTTCCAGCACGGATAAAGGCCTTCTCAACAGCCGTTTTCATACCTCCTGCACCATTACCTTGGGCAAGAGCACGTCAAAATCCGCCTTGCGTACCAGCTGCGTACCGTCCGTCATCACGCTGGCTGCGCCTGCCGCAACGCCAAAACGGAAGGCCTCGGTCAGGTTTGCACCGCGCATAAGACCTGTGAGAATGCCGCCGATCATGGCGTCTCCCGCGCCCACGGTGGAGCGGGCCTCCACCCGCAAAGCCGGGGCGAACAGCGTTCTTTTTTCGTTTACAAACACGGCGCCGGTTTTACCCATGGAAACAACCACATTCTGCGCACCGTAGCTGATCAGAAACATGGCCGCGTCGCGGATTTCACGCAGCGTACGCAGCTCCTTGCGCATAATGGCCTGCATCTCGGGCAGGTTGGGTTTGATCAGATAGGGTTTTTCCTTTATGCCGTGCAGCAGCGACTCACCGGCGGTATCCAGAATGCACTTTTTCCCATCCAGCGCATGCAGGCAGCGCTGATAGGTGTTTTCCGGGCAGCCGTTTGGCAGCCTTCCACTAAGCACCACGTAATGGCTGTCAACGCTTTTTTCCTTCAAAAGCTGAATGAACTGCTGAATCTGTTCCTCGCTGAGCGAAACGCCGGGCTCGTTGAACTCGCTGACCACGTCCTGGGTATTGTCCAGCAGCTTGAGGTTGGTGCGTACCTCGCCCGGCACGCTCATATAGTCGAAGGATACGTCTTCCTTGGCAATCATGCGCAGAAAGCGGTCTGCATTCTCCTCCCCCAAACAGCCGACGCAGCGTGCTGCCTCGTTCAAACGTCTGAGCACAATGGCCACATTGACGCCCTTGCCACCCACGTCTACCCGAACATTTTTGAGGCGTGTAACATCCCCTACGTTAATCTTATCCGTTTCCGCGGTTTTATCAAAGCAGGGATTCATGCATACCGTCGTAATCATGTGTCATTCCCCTCTCGCAGGAATATCAAACGGGACCGATGCGGCATGCGCACCGGTCCCATGAAGAAGAGTAAGAAAAATTATTCTTCCTCGTCGTCCTCAACCTTGGCGTTCTCAATGATCTTCTGCGCAACGTTGGCGGGAACTTCCTCGTAGCGCTCGAAGGACATGATGAAGGAGCCGCGCGCCTGGGTCATGGAGCGCAGGTCGGTCGCGTACTTGAACATTTCAGCCTGGGGAGCCTCGGCAACCAGCTGCTGCAGGCCGTCGACCTGATTCATACCCATGATACGGCCACGGCGCTTGTTCATATCGCCCATGACGTCGCCCATGTACTCGTCGGGAACCAGCACTTCCACATGCATGATCGGCTCAAGAAGTACGGGGCTTGCCTGAGAGCAGCCATTCTTGTACGCGATACGGGCAGCAGTCTTGAAGGCCATTTCAGAGGAGTCTACGGGGTGATAGCTGCCGTCATACAGCTTGGCATGCAGGCCGACCATGGGATAACCGGCCAGAACGCCCTTGCGAATGTTCTCGCGCAGGCCCTTTTCAACGGAGGGAATGAAGTTGCGCGGAACCACGCCACCCACAACGGCATCCTCAAACTCGAAATCAATGCCGGTGTCGCCGATGGGAGAAAACTCGATCCACACATCGCCAAACTGGCCATGACCGCCGGACTGCTTCTTATGACGGCCCTGAACCTTGACGGTTTTCTTGATGGTTTCACGGTATGGAATACGGGGATCCTGCAGGTTGGCCTGAGCGCCGAACTTGGCAGCCAGCTTGTTGCGGATAACATCCAGATGCAGCTCGCCCTGGCCGGAAAGCAGAGTTTCGGTGGTTTCCACGTTCTTTTCGATCCTGATGGAGGGATCCTCTTCCATCAAACGGGCCAGGCCGCTGAAGACCTTGTCCTCTTCGCCCTGCTTGGCGGCGAATACAGCCTTGCTGATGCAGGGAATGGGATACTCGATGGCCGGGTACTTGATGGGCTTGGCAGCATCGCACAGGGTATCGCCGGTGTTGGTATACTGCAGCTTGGCCAGAGCGCCCATATCGCCTGCGGAAAGCTGCTGGGTGTTGATCTGCTTTTTGCCGCGCAGCACATACAGACCGTTGAGCTTTTCGGTTTTGTCGTTGGTGGCGTTGTAAACGCTGCCGCTGGCATTGATGGAGCCGCTCATCACCTTGAACAGGCTCAGCTTGCCAACGAACGGGTCGGCGATGGTTTTGTAAACGAAAGCGCTAAAGGGTTCCTCGGCATTGCACTTGCGGGTTTCTTCTGCATCGTTTTTGGGGTTGACGCCGGTATAGACCTGGCGCTTGGGAGAGGGCAGGAAATCCGCCATAACGTCCAGCAGCTTGCTTACGCCAACGCCGGTCAACGCGGAAACGGGAACCACGGGGCAGATTTCGCCGTGGAACATGCCTGCCTTGAAGCCTTCCAGAATCTCGTCGTGGGTCAGCTCGCCCTCGTCGAGGTACTTCATCATCAGTTCCTCGTCCGCTCCGGCAGCGGCCTCGGTCAGCTCCTCCAGCGCGGTGGCGATATCATCAGCCATCTCGGCGGGAACGGGCACTTCCTTGGGCTGGCCCTTGTTGACGCGCTCGTAGGCCTTGTTTTCCAGCACGTTAACGATGCCCTTGTAGCTGGAGCCGGCGCCGATGGGCAGGATGATCGGAACAACGGAATTGCCGAACTTTTCGCGAAGCTCGCCTGCAACCTTCATAAAGTTGGCGTGGTCGCGGTCCATCTGGTTAACGATAAACATCTTGGCAACGTTGTTCCTGGTCGCAAGATCCCAGGCCTTTTCGGTGCCTACGGCAATGCCGTTAACGGCGCTTACCAGGATAGCGGCGGTTTCAACCACGCGCAGGGGGCCCATGGCCTCGCCGATAAAATCGAAGTAGCCGGGTACATCGATCACGTTGATCATCTTCTGGTTCCAGTCGATGGGCGCGACAGCCGCGCTGATGGAGATCTTTCTCTTGATTTCTTCCGCCTCAAAGTCGGTTACGGTATTGCCGTCTTCCGTGCGGCCCTGGCGGTCGATCGCTCCGGCAGCGAACAGCAGTGCCTCCATCAGCGTCGTTTTGCCTTCGCTGCCATGCCCCATGAGGGCAACGTTGCGGATGTTCTTGGTTTCGTAGCTTGCCATTATAGAGTCCTCCTTGGATATAATTTTTGCATACGGCGCATTCCTCGCGGGAAGACTGTTTGTTAATGAAATAACGAAGATGAACCAACAGTACACGCCCATGCATATAGACCGAATTGTAATCGATAGTTATTATAGCAGAAAGAAAGGCGATTGAAAAGTAGATACGTCAAAAAAACAACCATTTTGGGTAAGTCTTTTTAAAAGACGTACTTTTCTTTAAGATATCCTTCCAAATTACCGTGCTCGCTTACCTTGATGGAAGGAATATTCAGTCCGCTCATGCAGGCAAGCAGGATGGCAATCCCGTGGACAACGATATCCGCGCGCTGGGGCTGCAGGCAGTCAAGCTGCAGACGATCCTCCAGAGACATGGGCGCAAGAAAATGCATGATCTCCCTGACGTTGCTTTGCGTCATGGAAAAGTGATGGATTTTTTCCCTCTGTTGCCACGGAATACGCTGTACCAGTGCTGCGCTGGTGGTAAACGTGCCTCCCACGCCCACCCATTCGATTTCATTGCTTCGGGTGATGAAACGTTGACGAACGGGTTCCAAAATGGTTGATGCCAATGTTACAACCGCCTCCGCATCCTCGACGCTTGCAATCGGCCGCATGCGGTAAAGCCGCACGGCCCCCATCTGAAGGCTTACGGCATCATCCACCGTTCTGCCGCAGCCTCTGGCAATCTCTGTGGAGCCGCCCCCGATATCGATTAAACCGGTCGGGCGGTTTTCAGAGGCGCCCAGGAAAGAAAGAAGCGCTTCTTCTTCTCCGCTGCACACATCCAGTGCAAGTCCTGTCTTCGTCTCCAACGCCTGTATGAAGGCCTCCTGATTGGCGGCGTCGCGCACCGCGCTGGTAGCAAACAGATGCACCTTCTGCGCTCCCTGCGCAAGCGCCTGAAGTTTAAAGTTCAGCACATGCTCGCAGGCGTTTTGAATCATCTGCGCTGAAATGTTGCGGTTTTCATCCAGTGCAGCAAACACGCGCAGCCCCTCGCGATAGCGGATGGAGTGCTGAATCCTGCCTTCCTCAATATCCGCAACCAGCATTCTGAGTGAATTGGATCCGATCCCGATGGCTGCTACTTTCATTGCGCCCACCTCATTTGTTGACTTTGATCCTGATAAAAACAGAAATACCCTCTCCGATTACGGGGAAGGTACCTCTGTTGGCATGCTGCTGTCGCCGGCATCCGAACCGGTGATCACAAAGCGGATTTCATCCGGCATCATATAGCCATATTCATTGCGCGCCTGATTCTCGACAAAAGCGTCCGTGCCTGCAGCTTTCAGCGTAGCCTCCAGCTCGGCATTTTCAGCCTGCAGCGCGGCAAGGCGCACATTGCCTGCTTCCACTGCGTTGTTCAGCTCTTCAATGGTTTCGGAAAGCTGTCTGCTGTAGCAAAAAAACGCCACCAGAACGCAGGCTATGACGGCGATTACCCACCAGATATTGACGGTTCTGCGCATCCAGCATCATCCTTTCCTGTGTAGATTGATTTTATTTCTTCATTCGTTTACCCAATTCCTGCCTGATTCTGAACCAGCGGATGATTTTTCCAATTCCCTGTGTGTACAGCAGTGCTCCTGTTGTCAGTCCCAGCAGATGATACAGCCTCAAAGAGGTTTCGCGACAAAAAACGATCGCGACAAGCACCGTAAGCCCCGCACTCAGCAGCACCAGCGCGTCCATCACAGGCCGCATTTTGCCCGCGATCAGGCTGATATCCAAAAAAATGGCCGTGGCAAGGCCCAGCGGAACCATGCATAAAAAGCAGCTGGCCTGCCTGCTTGTCTCAAAGAACAGCTTCATGATCTTTTCCCAAACCGGAACAAACGCCCGGCGCTGTGCGGCTGTTCGTAATGCACGCCATCCACGCGTCCCTCTACGTCCAGCTTGCCCTCTTCCAGCACCAGCTTGCCTACATGCAATCCCTCTCCGGTAATCACCATAACGCCTGTATCCACTTTGAGCACAATCTCGTTTTCGTGAAAGCTGCACACATCATTTACACCCGTGATCATCGCGTGCCTGCGCTGATCCAGCATAAGTTTGTGCGCTGATTTTCCCTGCATCTCCCCCATACGCCGACCTCCTTGTGCGTCTATTGTATTCGTGACGCACAAAAATAGACCGCCAGCAGCTGGCGGCCGTCAAAAAGCCCGGTTAGGGAAGTTTGTGCGGAATCTCCTGATGGGTAAGTGATATGACGCCGCTGTTCAATTCAGCAAGCGACTGGCCGCTGCCATAGAGGCGATATTTATAGGTACAAAGCCCTTCCATCCCCATGGGGCCACGAGCGTGAAGCTTGCCGGTGGCAATGCCGACCTCGGCGCCAAAGCCAAACAGAAATCCATCCGCAAAGCGGGTGGAGCAGTTGGCAAACACGTCCGCGCTGTCTACCAGCGTCATAAAGGTGTTGATATGCTCCTGGCTGGAAGAAAGGATGCAATCGGTGTGGTGCGAGCCATAATGATTGATGTGGCTGATGGCTTCCTCCAGAGAGTTCACCACTTTAATCGAAAGGATCGCATCCAGATATTCGGTTTTCCAATCCTCATCCGTCGCTGCCCTGCAATTGATGATTTTACAGGTGCGCTCGTCGCCGCGAAGCTCCACTCCCTTTGCTTCCAGAGCCGTTTGAACCATCGGCAAAAACGCTTCGGCCATTTTCTGATGCACAAGCATCGTTTCGGCCGCATTGCACACGCTCAGGTTTTGCGTCTTGCTGTCCACAACCAGTTTGACCGCCTGGGACAAGT
Organism: Clostridia bacterium; assembly: GCA_016297535.1. Classification (GTDB taxonomy): domain Bacteria; phylum Bacillota; class Clostridia; order Christensenellales; family Aristaeellaceae; genus Limiplasma. The sequence goes on from JAEDGL010000001.1 coordinate 56,641, forward strand.
CGCAATTTTCATCCACATACACATGGCACAGCCCTTCCGCATGGCCAAGGACAGGGATTTCGCTGTTTTGCATGATGTAACGTACAAAGGCATTGGAACCGCGCGGGATGATCAGGTCAATCCATTCGTGCAGTCCAAGCATTTGCTGCACATCCTCGCGGGAGTGAAGCAGATTGCACCATTTTTCCGTCAATCCGCACGCAGCAGATGCTTCCATAATCAGCTGAGCCAGCACTTCATTGGTCTGCATGGCTTCATGGCCGCCCTTGAGCAGCACGGCGTTTCCGCTTTTCAGACACAGAGAAGAAATCTGCACCAGCGCGTCGGGGCGGCTTTCAAAAATTACGCCGATTACCCCAATCGGACAGGCCACACGGTACAGGTCAAGCCCGGGCGAAAGCTCCCTGGCATACTGCACATGCCCCAGAGGATCAGGCAGGAGCGCAAGCGAGCGCAGCCCCTCCGACATACGGGCGCACTTGGCCTGCGTCAGCTTAAGCCGGCTTAGCAGCGGCGCACTCAGACCTTCCTGGGTGGCTTTTGCCACATCAAGCGCATTTGCCTGCAAAATTTTCTCCTGACATTGTTCCAGGCGGTCGGCAATGGCAAGCAATACGGCATTACGCTGTTCGAGAGAGGCGGACGCAAGTTTCAAAGCCGCTTCGCGCGCCTCTTTGGCCATATCAAGGATGGTGATGCTCATCTGGCTCACTCCTGTCCAGTAACGTGATGTTTTATTATAGGGCAGTTTGAATCGATTGGCAAGGCTTGCGTTTTTCCGTATTTCCGTGCTATAATAATACGGTATGCGAACAACCCGCGAAAGGAGGTTTCCCCATGCCTCACCAACAGGGCATCAAAATCATTGCCCAAAACAAAAAGGCGTATCATGAGTATTTTGTGGAGGAAACCTACGAGTGCGGTTTGGCGCTTAAGGGTACAGAAGTCAAGTCTATGCGTCAGGGGCGCGTAAACCTGAAGGAAAGCTTCTGCCAGATCCGTTCCGGCGAAATCTTTACCGAGGGAATGCACATAAGCCCCTACGAGCAGGGCAGCTTCAGCAATACAGATCCGCTGCGCCCCAAAAAGCTGCTCATGCACAAGGCGGAAATCCGCAAGCTGAGCGGCCTGGTCGCGCGGCAGGGCTACACGCTGATTCCTCTCAAGGTTTATCTGAAGGATGGGCGCATGAAGCTGGAACTTGGACTGTGCCGCGGCAAGCATCTGCATGACAAGCGTGACGCAGCCGCAGAACGCGACGCCAGGCGCGAGATGGATCGCGCTGTTCGCGAACGCATGAAATAAGCAAATCGCTCAGTGGCTACACATGGGGGTGTTCTGGTTTCGACGGGAGTTGACGAAGGTACGGTAAGCGAGCCGCGGCCCCTGAACCGCGAAACAACGGGGAAAAACAATAACTGACAATAGCGATTTCGCTTTCGCGGCCTAATGGCTGCGCGTTGGCCTCAAGCGCCCACAGCTTGAGTAACCAGCGTCATTAAAGTGGGGAACGAGCACGCCAAAGCTTTGAGGCGCCGCCCGTAATGATGAAGCTACCGATGGCGTAAGCCTGTTACGAGGCGTACGCAGGGGGGAATCCCAAAATCGTGACTGCGCTCGGAGAAAACCGTATCGGCGTGCTTTCGGACGGGGGTTCGATTCCCCTCACCTCCACCAAACCTCAGCAATCGCTGAGGTTTTTTGTTATGCCAAGGCTTGCAGACCAGAAAACAGGAATTCGTGCCTGGCCCGGGAGTGAATGACAGTCCTGTGGACTGGCAGAGCCGGGCTGACCGGGCGATGTCGAGGCGCGAGAGGAGACTCCCCTATGCTCCACCATCACGAAGCGCTGATCCCGATACAGAAGTCAGCGTTTTTTTGCATTTGGGCTGAAAACCACGATGGCCTCTCTTGAAAAGCGGAATGGGATAGGGTATAATATATTATCTTGATGATACATGGGCTGCGCCCCGGTGCGCGGCAGGAACAGGCGGGCACAGGGTGACCGCAAACATCACAAGGACAAAGCGAGGACGAAGCCATGAAGAAAACCATTCTGTGCCTCCTGCTGACGCTGGGCCTGCTGCTGCTGAGCGCGGCGGCGATGGCGACGAGCGACCCGGACAATAATAGTTTTGATATTGAAGAGGGCAATATCACCATCACGGATGGCAACAATCCGGGTACCATCAAGGTGCTGTACGGCGACAATCAGCAAAAGGACAGCATTAACCCGGAATCGGTCATCACTGTTCAGGGATATAATCCTCCGAACGGGCTTCAGCTCAGCATCGAAACAGAAGTACCTGTGAAAATCCGTTATTCTGTTAAGCTCGAAAGCATTAGCAATGTCTATCCAATGAGCATTGCCGCCAATGCCGATGTTACATTAGAGCTTTTTAGCAGTCCTATCTTTTTGTTTGGAGGGAATGACCAGCCTGCCATCACGCTCCGCAGCGGCAGCAAGCTGACTGTCAAAGGCGCAGTGGACAGCCGCGAAGAACTTCGTCTGTACAGCAGCCAAAGCGCCATCCTTGGCCCGAACAGTGACAAAATCCCAGCTACGGTCATCCTCGATTCCGGTATCGTGCATATTCATAGTGATTCCGGTTCCGGCATCAGCGGAAACGTCAACCTCGTCATCAACGGCGGTCAGTTCGTGGCCAACGGCACAACCATCAACGTCAATAGCCTCATCGTCACCGGCGGCGAGCTGTGCGCGGGGTCGGACAGCAGCACGAAGGTCACCTATGATGGCCTGAAAAACAACCCGGACAGCTATTCCAACATCCATTACGCTGCGAGTATTCTGCCCCATTCGGTGGATAACTACGGAGAATTGATTGTTTTCGACGAGCTGACGCTCCCGGTAGACCTGACGATTCCTGCCGAAAAGACACTGATCTTGGCTTCTTACCATGACAGTTCTCTGACCATCCCTGATGACAGGAGTCTGACCTGTAACGGTACGATTTATATCTATACCGGCTCTACACTGACCAATAACGGTACGCTGACCATCAAGAACGACTCATTACTCACTGGTAAGATGACGAACACCGGCACGCTGATCATCAACGAACACAGCTTAAAGATGTGCGAAGGTTGGGTTTTTGGCACTCTGAACAACACCGGCACCATCAGCGGCAGCGGCTTCATCAATCCGCCACTGACCCAGAATCAGCCTAAATTCCTCACGATCGAGAGCATCGAGAACGGCACCGTTACGCTGGCTGAGGTTGAAGCCGGTATCACCGACGCGGAGTACAGCAAGGACGGTACGAGCTGGCAGAACAGCCCGGTGTTTGAACGTGTGGATTTGAGCGCGGGCCAAACCTTCTACGCCCGGTACAAGGCGAACAACTTCTTCAATGCGTCCGGCGAAGCCAGCATCACCGTCTACCCCGTCAGTCTGAACGCCAACGGCGGCACGATTGCCAGCGGCAAGGATGTGGGCTACTACATCGCCGGGCAGTCCACACCGCTGCCGACGGATACGGACGACGTGAAGCGCACGGGCTACACCTTCGCGGGCTGGTATGCCGACGAGAGCTGCACCGGCAGCCCCGTAACCGCCATCGGCGCGGACGAAACAGGAGTCAGGAAATTCTGGGCGGGCTGGATCGCCGTGCCCGTGATCACCTCCCCGGCGAAGGACACGACCGTCACCGTCTACGAGGGCGAGCAGGCGACGATGACCATCAAGGCGGAGAACGCGGTAGTCTATCAGTGGTACATGAGCACCGACGGCGGCGTGAGCTGGACGGACTGCGGAACGAACAGCCCCTCCTACACCACCGGCCCCACGAAGATGGAGAACAACGGCTATCAATACATGTGCGTCGTGACCGGCTCTACCGAGCTGAAGGGGCAGGAGGAGATTCCCCCGGAGGGCGCGCAGATGTCCCTGCGCAGGCGGAGCCGCTCGACGGACGACGGCCTGCCGGACAAGGGCCCGGCGGTGGAGAGCCCCATCTTCACGCTGGAGGTCATCCGCAAGGGCGCGATCCCGCAAACCGGCGACAGCAGCCCCCTGCTGGGCTGGGCCGCGCTGCTTGGCGCGTGCTGCGCGGGACTTTGGTGCCTGAACAGAAAGCGCGCATAAACAACAGGCTACACAGGCGGGAAGGACATCTTTCTGCCTGTGTTTTGCTGTTCTGTTTTCGTAAGTTCGCCGTCAGGCCTCACTTTCAGAAAGAGGCTGTGAATAGCCCGATCCGTTTTCCTTTGCGCGTTTTGCACCCACCCAACCGAAAAATGCACCCAATTTGCGGGTGCCGTTTGATCTTGCGCGTTGTATCAAAATGTGCGTCCTTTGCCAAAATTTCCTTCCTCAACTTTCTGTCTTAAAGGCAGTTATTTGAGGAAGGGCTTTATTTTTGCTTCTTTTTTGATATGATTATGCCGAAGCAGGATTACCGCAGCAAAATAAAAGCTTGTTCAAGCATCCTTTTGCATTTCAAATCGCTGTGTCGAACTTACGAGGAAAGAAGAATGTCATCAAGCAAATCGTATCTGGATTTTATAATGGATCAGCTTTCGGGATTGGAAGGCGTATCCTGGCGTGCCATGATGGGCGAATACATTATTTACTATAAAGAAAAATCATCGGCGGGATTTATGATGACCGTTTTCTTGTTAAGCCAACCAAACGGGCGCGGGCTTTGATGCCCGAGGCCGGCATGGCTTTGCCCTATGAGGGAGCAAAAGAAATGCTGCTGGTGGACAACGTTGACAGCCGTTCTTTTCTGGAAATGCTGTTGACCGCTATGTATGATGAGCTTCCTTTTTCCAAAAAGAAATAGATAACTATTGGCAGTTTCACCCTGTTTGAGAAAGCCGCACCTGATTTTTTGTGAATACTGGCTTCTTTTTGCCGAAAGCGCACGCATTCGACCTAAGTAGGAAAGGGCGCGTGATAACAGCAATCTGATTTGGATGGGAGACAATCAAAATGGCAAATGAAGAAAAGAAAGATTTTAATGCAATGCTCCACGACCGCAAGGATATGCCCAAAATTCAAACCATTACGGACCAGCGGAGCATCCAAAAATATGGCGGAAGCAGAATGTATTTTGCGCCGCCCAGCGATTATGATGATATCATGAAGAAAATTCCCTACGGCAAGCTTACGATCGTCGGAAGGATAAGAGAGTATTTTGCCAGACAGTCCGGTGCAGATTTTACAGAGCCAATCACTGCCGGAATATTCGTGTCGATTGCAGCGTGGGCCAGCGAGCAGCGCTCAGAAAACATTACCCCCTACTGGAGAACGTTAAAAGCAAACGGCGAGTTGAACCCCAAATATCCGAAAGGCATACTGGCGCAGAAAGAAAAGCTGGAAGCCGAAGGACATACGGTTGTCCAGCGCGGAAAAACCAACATTCGATACTACGTAAAGGATTATCAAAACGCACTTTTCGATTTTTGACAATGACCGGCAATGGAGAAAGCGCCCAACGCGCCTCCTCTTTGCACCATGCTTTTTCAAGCCAGGGGCCGCAGGATAAGCCGCGGCCCCTTTTTGATTACTTTCCCAGCACCTGTTTTGCGGCCAGCACAAGGAACATAAAGTTGCTGGATCCTCCGCCAAGAACATATTCCGTCTGCTGCCACAGAAAAGGCCAGTCGAGCAGCTCCGGGAAATCCGGACGGATAAGTGCCGTACCGCTGATAACGCCACCGGGCGTGTAGGAAAAATCAGCACGGTTGATACCATAGGCGCAGGTCGCACTGTTCGTTCCCACACCGCTTACAAAGCTGATGCTGTTGTTGCCCGGATGACAGCCAAGCACAAAGTTGAGAGCGTTTAAAATCTGGTCTGTTCCGAACAGATCCGGCATGGCCCTGTGCAGATAATAGTACTCCACGCCAAGGCGCTGGATATCCCACCCCGCACCCCAGATATGAGGCCGGTACGGGATGCCATAGGGCGTTTCCGCGCTAAGCTCCTCGTAATGCCTGTGCAGTATGGCAAAGGGTTCGCGCAGGCTCCTGACAAAGGCCGCATCATCAATGGCAGGCAAGGCTTTCGCAATCATCCAGCCAAGCTTTTGCATGTGTTCTTTGATCAATTGCGTTTCGCCAAGCAGATGATCCCTGTATTTCCTCTCCCCTGTCGTAATCAGCAGCTCGGCCGCCGCACGTATTTTGGCCGCACGCGCGCCGTCGTCGCGCACCTGCGTAACAGTATACAGTTCCATTGCAGCGCTGAGTGCATCCGATGAAAGCGAATCGTTGAAGCCCTTCATGGCGCGGGAAATGGCGGCCAGCTGGCTTGCGGTGATCAGCTCGCGCTCGGGGTTGTCCTCCGTAAACACCCAGCGGTCATCCTCGTTTCCCTGCAGGTTATCCGTCATGGCGGAGGGATCGCCCAGCAGCACGTACTGGCGCAGGCTGCTGCTGATGATGCCGCGATAGAGGCGTCCCAGCGCACGGTAGCCGCCAAGCACGCTCAGCGTGCCGTGCTCAATCTGCTGGAGAATGTCATTTTTTCCATCGGGCTGATGAATCTCTGTTACCTTGCAGCTTTGATCAATGGTCGTAGCATCGTAATCCACTCCGAAGGCTTCATAGGCCATGGTAAGGATGTATGCTTCGCCAGCCTGAGACTCAATGCGCAAATCAAAATCGCCCGCGTCATGCCACCCGCCCACATTGAGCCCTGGAACGCTGTCACCGGGCTGATATCTGGTGAGCGTAGAAGGCCCCTGCACGTAGCCGTCAATGTGATTGTAATGGGTGGGAGCCATTCGCGCATCGTCGTTGTGGCACAAATCATGCCAGACGCGATATTTCTCGTTTACGCGCATATGGCACATCTGTACCGGAAGAAAGTATTCCAGCACGGGTTGCCACACGCCGCGGTCGTACACATCCGCTGCAATACGAAAAGCGGAGGAAACCGAAGTTCCATAGACAAGGCGATACATCCCCTCGTCCACCCAATCAGAAAAGTCAAATTGCAAATAGCGGTAGCGCAAAAAGACGCCCCACTCCTTGCCGGTCAGCTCACAAACGGGCTGCCAGCCGGTTTCGGTCAGCCTTTCGAGGGTGGCGGGCAGGATGTTTGGATCGCGCTGATCCAGTTCTACCACAGCTCTCTTGGTCTGATTGGGCATATAGCCAACCTGAGACAGCTGTACCACAGGCGGATAGAGCCAGTTTTCATCCACATTGGGGGTAATAATCCACTCCACCGCCGCTTCGGAGACTCCTTCCGGAATTTCGGAGCTAAGCACAAACCAGCCGTTGTTGTGATTCATTCGTCCATCGTAAAGCCTGAGATCCGCCTTTTTCGTTTCTACGGTAAACCGGTGCAGCGCATCATCCGGACGCACAGTAAAGCGCCGTCCCACTGCATAGGGCTGTGCAATCAAATCATCCGCAATGATGGGATTGTATGCCGTGTGACCGCCCGAGAGAAGTTCGCGATCAGCGGTGATCCCGGGCAGGGGACGGAGTGTTTCACTTATTTCGTAATTGGAGGATTGCTTCCGTACAGGTCCGTTGGGCTGGCGCGGAAAAATTCCCTGCTTGCCGTCCATCAGCCAGGGCTGTCCAAAAAGATCCGCCGGAAACAGCTCCAGATTAAAGCACAGCTTTCCTGCGTACTCACGCGGAATGGGCCTATCAAGATCCACCGTTACGCGAAGCTGATTCCCCTCTCCCCTTACAGTTACGCTGTATGAAAAGGCATAGTCGGGATAGATCATGGGATTAAAGCCTTTGAGGTGATTGTCCATATCGGGATAGCTGAGATGCGTGACAATGGCGTTGTTTTCCGCATCCAGCATACGTTTGCCCTGCCTGGGCAGCGGCTGCCACTGGCCGGGCGTCTGCTCAAAACGGACGTCGCCGTTGGTGGCCACGCGGCTGGCATGCATCAGTATGCTTACGCCGCTTTGGTGTCCGGCGGGATAAATATCGTCAAACGCCATCACATCTACGCCATGGTTGCGAAAATAACCCTTTCCAATATCCAGAACAAAGCCCTGCTGCCGGTTGATTTGGGACATGGTATTTCCTCCTGTTTGGTTTTGAAAAGATCTTTTGACATCATTGTACCACAGCCGGATATTGCAGGCAAGAAAAATGGCTGTCCTGCAGGAAAACCGTCTGTCAAAAAAACAACAATTTTGTTTTTCAATTGTACTCTTTTTTCGTGTTTTCTATTGCTTTTGCATGGGAATTGGTGTAATATACTAACTGTATGATGCGGGTAATAGGGCTTCCTGTTCCTGCCAAACAATCAAATTACATTTGAAAGAAAGAGGTTTCATGTACCATGGCGAACATCGATTTGACTAAGTATGGTATCACCGGAACGACTGAAATCATCCACAATCCTTCTTTCGAGGTTCTGTTTGAGGAAGAAACCAAGCCCGGTCTGGAAGGCTTTGAAAAGGGCCAGGTTACCGAGCTGGGTGCTGTTAACGTGATGACCGGCATCTACACCGGCCGTTCCCCCAAGGACAAGTTCATCGTGATGGATGAAAACTCCAAGGACACCGTTTGGTGGACCAGCGACGAATTTAAAAACGATAACAAGCCCGCTTCTCAGGAAGCCTGGGCCGAGTGCAAGCGTCTGGCGCAGCAGCAGCTGAGCAACAAGAAGCTGTACGTGATGGACGTTTTCTGCGGCACCAACAAGGACAGCCGCATGGCCATCCGCTTCATTATGGAAGTTGCCTGGCAGGCTCACTTCGTCAAGAACATGTTCATCAACCCCACCGAGGAAGAGCTGGCCAACTTTGAGCCCGACTTTATTTCCTACAACGCTGCCAAGGCCAAGGTGGAAAACTACAAGGAGCTGGGTCTGAACAGCGAGACTGCCGCCATCTTCAACATCACCAGCCGTGAGCAGGTGATTCTTAACACCTGGTACGGCGGCGAAATGAAGAAGGGCATGTTCTCCATGATGAACTATTACCTGCCCCTCAACGGCATGGCCAGCATGCACTGCTCCGCCAACACCGACATGAACGGCGAAAACACCGCCCTGTTCTTCGGCCTTTCCGGCACCGGCAAGACCACCCTGTCCACCGATCCCAAGCGCCTGCTGATTGGCGATGACGAGCACGGCTGGGATGATAACGGCGTGTTCAACTTTGAGGGCGGCTGCTATGCCAAGGTCATCAACCTGGACAAGGAATCCGAGCCCGACATCTACAACGCCATCAAGCGCAACGCTCTGCTGGAGAACGTTACCGTGGATGAAAATGGCGTGTGCGACTTTGCCGATGGTTCCGTTACCGAGAACACTCGTGTTTCCTACCCCATCGATCACATTGAAAAGATCGTTCGTCCCGTGAGCGCCGGTCCCGACGCCAAGAACGTAATCTTCCTGTCTGCCGACGCTTTCGGCGTGCTGCCCCCCGTCAGCATCCTGACCCCCGAGCAGACCCAGTATTACTTCCTCTCCGGCTTCACCAGCAAGCTGGCCGGTACCGAGCGCGGCATCACCGAGCCCACCCCCACCTTCTCCGCCTGCTTCGGCCAGGCCTTCCTGGAGCTGCATCCCACCAAGTACGGCGAAGAGCTGGTCAAGAAGATGGAAGCCAACGGCGCCAAGGCCTACCTGGTCAACACCGGCTGGAACGGCACCGGCAAGCGCATCTCCATCAAGGA
>JAEDGL010000167.1 GCA_016297535.1 Clostridia bacterium
GCAACCGAGCCCACCGCACAGGTCGCTGGGCTCGGAACAAGAGTCGGAGGGCTGCGGCCCTCCGACGCCTCCCAGAGGGTTGATCGACAGCTAAACCCGCTCCGCGCTTTTGCACGGGGCGGGTTTTTGCATGCAAAAAAAGCCCGCCAAAGACGGGCTGGATGGATCCGGGGTTATGGGTCTGTGTTTGCCTGCTGCAAAATGCGTTCGGCCAGCTTTTCGCTGATGCCTTCCACCTGCATCAGCTCCTCCTTGCTGGCCTCAAAAACGGCCTTTACGCTGCGAAAATGGCGGATCAGCGCGGCCTGCTTTTTGGGGCCGACGCCCTCGATATCGTTCAGGCGGCTTTTGAGCTGGTTTTTGCCGCGCAGCGCACGGTGATGGGTAATGCCAAACCGGTGCGCCTCGTCGCGCACAAACTGCACCAGGTGCAGCGCGTTGGAGCGGCGGTCCAGCACGATGGGATCATGCGGGCGGCCGGGCAGGTAGATTTCCTCAAAGCGCTCGGCAAGGCCAAACATGGGAATGTGCAGCCCCGCCTCATGCATGGCCTGCTGGGCAAAGGCCACCTGCTGGGGCCCGCCGTCAATGAGGATGACGTCCGGCAGCCGGGAAAAGCTGCCCTCGTCCAGCGGCAGGCCGGCCTCCTCGCGCTCCCGGCGCTCCTGCAGGCCGTGGGTCAGGCGGCGGCTGATGACCTCCGCAATGGAGGCAAAGTCGTTGGCGCCCTCCACCGTTTTGATGCGGAAAATGCGGTACGCCTTTTTGGCGGGCAGGCCGTTTTCAAACACCACCATCGCGGCCACGCTCTGCTGGCCCATGGTGTTGGAAATATCGTAGCCCTCTATGCGCACGGGCAGGGTGGGCAGGTTGAGCGCCTTTTGCAGATCCAGCATGGCCTGCCGGGTGCGCAGATCGCGCACAGCGGCGGACTGGCGGTGCTTTTGCAGCGCATCCTCGGCGTTTTTGAGGGCGATTTTCACCAGATCCACCTTGTCGCCGCGCTGGGGCACCGCCAGGGTAACCGCGCTGCCGCGGCGCTCGCGCAGCCAGCTTTCCAGCGGCTCCTGCGCATCCTGCGGCAGCGTCTGGGCCAGCACGTTGCGCGGGATCAGATGCTCGTCGTCGTAATACTGGGTGATAAAGTTGGCCAGGATCTCCGCGGGCTCCTCGTCGCCGCTGTTTTCCATCAAAAAGGCGCGCCCGCCCTCCATGCGTCCGGCGCGGATATGGGTAAGCTGCACCATGGCGTCGCGCTCGTCGCGCGCCACGGCCAGAATATCCTGCTCCACATCACGGGTCTGGATGGCGTGCTGCTCTTCCATCAGCTGCCGGACGTCGGCGATCTTGTCGCGCAGGAGCGCGGCGTTTTCGTATTCCAGCCGCAGGGCGGCGGCGGTCATCTCGTCGGTCAGCCAGCGGATCAGCTCGCGGCAGTCGCCGGATAGAAAGGCGATCACCCGGTCAAGGATGTCGCGGTACTCCTGCTGACTGATGAGCCCGGCGCAGGGCGCCTTGCACCGCCCGATCTGATGATTCATGCACGGCCTGCGCGGCGATTTGAGCGGCAGGCTCAGGCTGCAGGTGCGCAGCGGAAAAAACCGCCGCACCTCCTCCACCACCTGCCGCACCGCCGTGGCGCCGATGTAGGGGCCAAAGTAGCGGGCGCCGTCGCGCTGATCCATGCGCCGCGCCAGCGTAAGCCGGGGAAAGGGCTCGGATAGGTCCAGGCGCAGGTAGGGGTAGTGCTTGTCATCCTTGAGCAGGATGTTGTAAAACGGCCGGTGCTTTTTGATCAGGTTGCATTCCAGGGTGAGCGCCTCAAAATTGGTTTGGCAAAGCATCAGGTCAAAATCATCCACGCGGCTTACCATGGCCGCCACCTTGGGCGTGTGCGCGCCGTGAAAATACGAGCGCACACGGTTTTTCAGGTTAACGGCCTTGCCAACGTAGATGATTTCGCCCCGGCTTTTCATCAGGTAGCACCCGGGGCTTTCCGGCAGCATTTTGATTTTGTACTCCAGATTCGGGTTCATGGCTCATTCCCCTTCGAGCGCAACTCAGGGCTGGTAGTAATGCGTGATGCGGTTTACCCTGCCGTTGGCGCCCAGATGGTACTGCAAAATCCACATCTTTCCTGCGGCGCTCTGGCAGCTGTACTGCACGGCGCGGCTGCCATCCGCGTTTTGCAGCACCTGCCCAACGGAGGGATAGTCGTAATACAGCCCGCGGCTTTGATCCAGCGAGGGCAGCTGGCCGCAATCCTTATACGCGGCGGTAATCTCGTCCTCGGTGTTGCCAAAGCCCACGCCGCGCGGCGTGTTGCCAAGGGCGCGGGTCATTTCCACGCGCACCAGCTTCCATACGCCGTTTTCCAGCGCAAACACGGCGTAGCCCCAGTCGTAGGTCAGGTGCCGGGCTTCGGCAGCCAGCGTCAGGTACTGGGTGCTCAGTTCCCCGGTGGGGTTACCGAAGGTGGCTTTGAAATCCGCCATGGTGGTGGTATTGAGCACAAAGCCGGTAAAGACGTCCGTTTCCTGATAGGGCTCCAGCGGATAGGGCGATACGTTAAATTTGTAGCCCACCTCCAGAATGGAGCTCATCTTGCCGTACTGGTTGACGCACACCGCCTTGAGCGTTACGCGGCCGGAGGGCAGCTTGATGGGCGTGCCGTCAAAAACGGGGCTGTTTTCTGTGGGGGTGGAGCCGTCGATGGTGTAGTGGTACACATACTGGGATTCGATCTGGGCGATCTCGGCCTTGGTAAGGTCCTTTTCGTTGCTCAGCACGCCGGGGCGCAGGCTGACCTCGCGCAGGGTTTTGTAGGTGTTGGGCGCAAGGTTGCACTTGGGCGCAGGAGGCGACGGATAATAGAACGTATAGGTTACGCTCATGGGATCGGACACCAGATCGCCGCTTACGCACACGGCGCGCAGGGTAACGGTGCCCTCGCGGGGGGCAAAGCTGCCCTCGCGCAGCAAAATGCCGTCCTGCGGCAGAATGGCATCGTCATCGGTGGTGTAGTAGATATCGTAATTCTGGGGCGAGGTAAGGTACACGTTTCCCTGCAGCTTGCTGATTTCGTAGCGGCCGGCGGGCAGGCTGGTTTGCGGCGTTTCGGGAATATAGTCCTCGCGCTCCAGCCGGTAGGATTCGCGATCCGTGTTCCGGTAGGCCAGAAGCATCAGATCCGCAGCCTCGGGGCGGCGCTCCTGCGCCTGATACATGCGGATGAGCGCGGTATACGCCTCGGTGCGCGATGGGCTGACGCTTTCGATCAGCCGCAGGTAGACGGCCTCGGCGCTGTCGTCCTGCGCATCCAGCTCGTAGGTATTGCCAAGCAGCATCAGGCCGTCGTAGTTATCCGGGTCGATGAGATCGGCAATGCGAAAGCAGCTGATGGCCATGGCCACGTCGCCCGCGTCCAGGTACTCGCGGCCGCTGAGCCAGTAGGCCTGGGGGCTTGCCTTGCCCCATTCCTCCAAAAGCGCCTGGCGCTCCTGCTGGGCCATGGGATCGGTGGATATGGCCAGGTCAAACAGCCCGTCCGTTACGCTTAGCGCGTTGCGCCGGGCAATGCTGCGCTGTCCTGTTTCGCTGTGCGAGGCGTAGTACCACATAACGCCCGCAGTCACCGCCGTTATCACCGCCGCAAGCATGCCAACCAGCATCCAGTTCACGCGGCTGGTGTGCGCGCGGCGCGGCTTGTGGGCCTTGTGGCGCAGGCTGGGCGCGCGGCCATAGGCGTTTACTGGCACGCCGCGGCGCGTATCCGGGCGGCTGGAGCCGCCTTTATCGTATGCGGGCTGCACGGTTTTGCGGCGCTGGCCCTGCTGCTGGCTGCCCAGCGGCACGGAGGACAGATCAAAATCGCCGTACTCATTCACCTTTTCCTGCCGGGTGGGCAGGGTGGGTGTGGAGGCGCTGACCCGCCCCTGACGGATGGCGCGCACCCCGTTTTCGGTGGCGCTGCCCGCACGGTATTTTCCCAGATACGTGCCGCAGCGTTCGCAGGTAAGCGCTCCGTCGGGCACCGAATGCCCGCAGTGTTCACAGATCATGGAAAAAGAAACCTCCTTATAACGGGGGCGTTACACCTTTTGCAGGCGGCGGAACGCCCGGTAGGTGGGATCGTGCGACCAATCCCGCACGGGAGCCTCGCTGCCCAGACGCTCGATGGCGGAGCGGATTTCGATAAAATCGGAATAGGTGACATCGTCGCCCTCGGCCACATCCAGCAAATGCTCCAGCGCGCGGTCGTCATCCAGCTTGGCCAGATAGCCCGCGTACAGGCCGCGCTTGTCGCGCGTGGTTTTGAACTGCTCCAGCGCAAACTGGAACACGTCCTCATCGCCGGGATAATCGGCCAGCAGGTCCAGCAGGGCCTCCTTGCCGGCGGGTCCGGCGGCGGTAAAGGCGATCTTGGCGGGCTTGCGCGCGGCCTCGCCCATCTGGCGCAGGCTTTCCAGCGCGTTGTCCAGAAGCTCGTCCTCGTCGTTGCGCTCCACCTGCCAGCGGATGTAATCCACCATGGGCAGGGTGCTTTCCAGGGAGCGCAGCAGCTCGATGGCCGTCATGCGCGCTTCCATGGGCGCGGTCTTGTCCCTGACCAGGTTGAGCAGCTCCTGCTCGTCGCCCAGATCCTGCAGGCGGTCCAGCAGGGGATCGGGCACGGGCACGCCCTGGCTGATATACTCCCTGAGCAGCCCGCACAGCTCCGCGGAGGAATCAAACTGCTCAAAGTACGCGCCGGGCGTAACGCCGCCCAGCCAGCCGGCGGGGGTGTTGAGCCAGCGCAGGTACACATCCGGCACCTCGTTTTCCATATCGTCGGGCTTGCGGAAGCGG
>JAEDGL010000168.1 GCA_016297535.1 Clostridia bacterium
ATATCCGCCGCCATCAGCACGGGATAGGTAAACAGGCCGGCGTTGATGTTGTCGGCATGCTTGGCGGATTTATCCTTGAACTGGGTCATGCGGTTCAGCTCGCCCATGTAGGTAAAGCAGTTGAGAATCCACGCCAGCTCCGCGTGGCCGGAAACATGGCTCTGGCAATAGATGATGTTCTTTTTGGGATCCAGGCCGGAGGCGATGTAAATGGCGGCCAGATCCAGGCAGCGCTTGCGCAGCGCCGCGGGATCCTGCCGCACGGTGATGGCATGCATATCCACCACGCTGTAGAGGCACTGGTATTCCTCCTCCGGGAAACGGTTGAAATTGCGCAGCGCGCCAATGTAGTTGCCAATGGTGAGCGTGCCGGACGGCTGGATGCCGGAAAAAACAATCTTTTTGGGTTGAACGGCAGGGGTTTCCATCAGAGCATTCCTCCTTGAAGAACGGTTTTATGACAATGTCAGCGTCAGAACAATGCCAAGAACAATGATCAGGTTGCCAATCAGGCGGCGTGCGGAGATTTTTTCCTTCAGAAAGAAAAAGCTCAGCACCATGACGTACAGATAGCTGGAGGCCTCCAGCACGCTGGCGATGGTCAGATCCAGCGTGCGCAGGGCGACCACGTTAAGCAGCATGCAGCCAAAGAACAGGCCGTAGGCCAGTATGACCGGCGCGTTGAGATAGGCGCGGATGCCGGTCAGCCGGGGGTTGTCCGCCGCTTTTTTGAGAATGAGCTGGCTGACGGCCGAAAGCAGCGGGGTAATCAGGTAAATCAGAACGCCGCTATTCATGATCCGTCACCACGAGCAGCACTCCGATGAGCACCACGGTGATGCCCAGCGCCTTTCCCCAGGTAAGGCTTTCGCCAAAAAGCAGAAGCCCGAAAACAGCCGTCCACAGCGTGCAGATGCCCTTGTTGGAATAGGCAAAGCTAAGCGGCAATTGCCTGAGCACCTGCTGCCACAGAATGGAGTAGACCATCAGCGCCAGCACCTCCAGCCCCAGAAACAGCAGAGTCAGCGGCCAGTTTTCCTCGCCCATCCGAAGGCCGGCCAGCTTGGCAAAAACGCTGGTAACCGCATACAGCAGCAAGGTGCCGTGCAACAGCAGCATGCTTTTCAGATTGGGTTTGGTCATACGCATCACTCCTTTCTGCGAATAGGTTTATCCGGTGATGGGTTTGCTCAGGCGGCGCAGCGCAAAAAGCAGGGGACTGTCCCCCAGCACGCATTTGGGCGCGTCAAGCAGCGTGTAGCGGAAGGGAGCTTCCTGCAGCGTCATCAGCCCCAGCTGGGCAAACGCGTGCAGCCCAGCGCGGGACTGCGTTTCGCCAAGCCCCGCCGCCTGCGAAAGCGCCTGGGGCGTGCGGTACATGCCTGTGCGAAGCGCCCTGTAAAGCACGCGGTACGCGCCGTCCCCCGCATCGATGGCGGCGGCGGCTTCGCGCAGCTCCTGCGTACAGGGCAGCAGATGCACCTGCGCCTTGGGAAGACGGGATTGCCACAGCCGGGCCTCTCCGGGCAGGATTTCGCCATCCAGCAGCCATACATGCGTCCAGTGCCCGCTGTTGAGCGAAAGCAGCGGCTCGGTAAGCAGCGTGGCAAAGCCGCGCGGATCGCCGGGCGCGTGGCGGCATACATCCAGCTGCGCCATTTCCAGCGCCCTGCGCGCCGTGGCGCGGGTGCGGGAAACCAGCAGATGGCCGCGCTCCCGGCTGGAAAGCGCCGCTTCCAGCGCCGCCCAGTCCGCATTCGTTATACATTCTGTGCCCGGCCCGGTTTTTCCTGCTGCAAGGGCAAAAGCATCCAGCAATGCGTTCAGCAGCGCCGCCTGCTGTGCAGCAGGCGAACGGTCTGCCTCAACCTCCCGGTGCGCCTGCTGTGCGGGCTGCAGGGCCTTTACATCCATCTGCAGGCTGGTGGTGCCGCGAAAGGTGTTCTGGCCCAGGCTGAACACAGCGTCCACACAGTCGGGCAGCTCTTCGGCCAGACGGCCCATGCCAAAGGCGATGCCGCCCATCATGCGCTGCTGCTGGCGAAGGGTAAGCTTGAGGTGCGCGCCCTCCGCGCCCACCGCGCGGCGCTCCTCTGCCACCAGCCCGCGCGCCAGCAGCAGGGGCGCGGGATTGCCGCAGCCAAAGGGGGCCAGCTGCGTAAGCTCGCTGAGCAGCTCCCCGGTGCATTCGGTCAGGGATACCTCCGCATCGTATTCCTGCGCGGGGATAAAGCAGCTTTCATCCGCCCGGGAAACGGCCTGCTGCAGCCGTTCGCAGAAGGCCGGATAGTTTTCGGAGGCAAGTGTTACGCCCGCCGCCTGCTCATGCCCGCCGTACCGAAGCAGAAGGCCGTCGCAGGCCTTGAGGCATTCGTGAATATGAACGCCGGGAATGCTGCGCAGGCTGCCGTGCATTACGCCGTCGTGCTCGCTGAGCACGCACACGGGACAGTAGTACCGGGTGCACAGCCGGCCCGCGGCAAGGCCGATCACGCCCACATGCCAGTCCTTTCCGCAAACGATGAGCGCCCGATTGTGCACAAAATCATGATCGGCCGCAGCGGCAAGCGCCGTTTTCACCAGCGCCTGCTCGGTGGATTTGCGCTCGGTATTGAGCCCATCCAGCTCTTCGGCCAGCCGGTCCGCCTCGGCGGGATCGTCCGTCATCATCAGGCGCACGCCCTTGCCCGCGTCATCCAGCCGTCCGGCGGCGTTGAGCCGCGGCCCCAGACGGTAGCCCAGGGTATCGGAATCGATGGGATCGGGCTCGCCGCTTACGCGAAGCAGCGCCTTCATGCCGGGCCGCCTGCGCGAGGCGATCACCTGCAGGCCAAGCGATACCAGCACGCGGTTTTCATCCACCAGCGGCACGATATCCGCCACAGTGGCCAGCGCCGCCAGATCCAGGTACTCCCGGCACTGCTCCACGCCCAGCAGCGCGGAGGCCAACTTGAAGGCCACGCCCGTGCCGCACAGCCTGCGAAACGGATAATCGCCCAGCAGGGGGTTCATCACCGCGTCGGCGGGGCTTTGCTCCAGCCCCAGGCCATGGTGATCGGTCACAATCACCTTCATGCCCAGGCGCTGTGCCAGCCGGACCTCCTCGTGGTTGGTAATGCCAAGATCCACCGTCACCAGCACGCCGGCTTCCCCGGCCAGCTCGCGCACGGCATCGCAGTTGAGGCCGTAGCCCTCGGCACGCAGGGGCGTGTGGGGGCGGGCGTCTACGCCAAAGCGGCGCAGCGCCAGCGTAAGCAGCGCGCAGGCGCAGATGCCATCCACATCATAGTCGCCATACACCACCACGCGCTGATGGCTGTCCCGCGCCCGGGTCAGAATCTCCACCGCTTCCTCCATGCCGTGCATCAGCAGGGGGCTGTGCAGCTGGGACAGATCCGGGTGCAGAAAGGCATCTGCCTCTTTGGCCGTGGTAATGCCCCGGGCGTATAAAAGCCGCGCCGTCACCCCGGCGTAGGGGTGCAGCGCGGCGGCTTCACGCGCACTCAGCGGGCGCGTATCTCGTGGAATCAAACGAAGCAAGGGGACTTCCTCCCGGTCAGTTCTTCTTTTCCTCGTGATATTCCTGCTCGGTGTTCACGTTCCAGACATTGGTTTTGTCCTTCACGCCGCCAACAAGGTTGCCAACCGCCTCAAACGCCGTTGCCATGGAATGATCCATGTTGTTGTAGCGGTGCTGGCCGTTGCGGCCGATACAGTAAAGGTTTTCAAAGGTGTTCAGGTAATCCACCACCCGGCCGATGTCATCGTAGGTGTCAAAGTAGGCGGGGTAGGCCTTCTGCACCTTTTCGCGGTGGCTCATCCTGACCTGGTCGGGGCTGTCGATCACACCCATGGTGCACAGCTCCCCGGCGGCAAAGCGGATGGCTTCCTCATCGGAAAGGTTCCAGAAATCATCACCCTCGTTGCAGAAGTACTCCAGCCCGATCCATACGGTATGCTCCGGATCCTGCACCATATAGGGGGACCAGTTGTTGAAAATCTGCAGCCGGCCCAGCTTTACGTTTTTGTCGTGCACATAGATCCAGCAATCGGGCACGATGTTGCCCAGGGTTTTGTACTGGGTTTCGTTTTTCAGATTCAGCCTGTCCACCAGCAGGCCCACGGTAACGTAATCGCGGTAGGGAAGGCCCGCGGCAATGCCGGCCACATCGGAGGGCACGTCGTTCATGCCGCCCACCAGATCCTTGATGGGCATGGAGGAGAAGAAGCAATCGGCCTCCAGCTCGTGCTCTCCGCTTTCATCACGGCAGCGCACGGCCTTTACCAGCCCTTCCTGCGTGCGCAGGCCCAGCACCTCGCAGCCCCTGATGATGCTGCCGCCCATTTTTTCGATGTCGCCGGCCACGGTTTCCCACAGCTGGCCGGGGCCCAGCTTGGGGTAGATAAATTCCTCAATCAGCGAGGTCTGCACATGCTTCTGGCGCTGCTCCTTGGACATGAACACCTTGGAGAACATATCGCGCAGAATGCTGAAGATGTTCAACTCCTTCGTGCGCTGCTTGCCCCAGCTTGCGTCGATTTCGCTGGGATGGCGGCCCCACAGGTTTTCGGTATAGCCCTCAAAGAACATGCTGTAAAGCTTTTTCCCAAAGCTGTTGATATAATAGTTTTCCAGATTGTCGTTGGGCTTTTTGAACAGCGTAGCCTTCAGAAAGCTCAGGCCCACCTGCATGGTGGTGCCAAAGCCCATGTTTTTCAGCGTTTCCATCTTAAGGCTGATGGGATAGTCGAAAAACCTGTTGTTGTAGTAGATGCGGCTGACGCGGTTGCGGGTGAGCATCACGCGATCCTCTTTTTCGGGATCGGGGCCGCC
>JAEDGL010000169.1 GCA_016297535.1 Clostridia bacterium
GCCGGGCGATACGAATCAAAGTCAGAGGGGCTGCGGCCCCTCTGACAACTCCCGAAAAGTTTTTCGACAGTCTGTTAAGGCTTTTTCCATTTTCTTTTCCTTACGAAAGGAGAAACAAATCCCATGCTGAAGTGCGACGTCAATCTTTCCCGGTACATGCCCATTCAGCGCGAAATGGCCATGAAAATCACCGCCGTTTCGGACCGGTACCAATCCACCCTTACCCTGGAGCACAAGGGGATCGTGCTCAATCTGAAAAGCATGATCGGCCTGCTCAGCCAGTCCATTCCCAAGGACGGCAACATGACGCTTGTGGCCGACGGCTGCGATGAAACCGAAGCGCTGCAGGCAGTGCTTCGGGTGATGAACAAATAAGATTTCGTTTGCGGGTTCATCCAAATTCACCCGTTTTGTGGACAATTGCGTGGACAAATTGTGACAAAATCGCTGTAAGCCTTTTGAAATCAGGGTTTTGTTTTCCACAAAAAATTTTCCACAGGGTGTGGAAACCATGGAAAAACGGTTTGAAAGCATGAAGTTTCGTGGTATTTGTCGAACGGTTTTCCACCCGAATTGGCAGGAAACCTCCCTTTGAAAATCGAAATGGTATGTGACACGCCCCTCAAACGGCTGAAAGCATGAATCTTCACGTGGAAAAAGGGCGGCTTTCCCACAAGTTTTCCAGCGCCGTTTTTGAGGCTGTTCAAGGGTTTGAGGTACTTTTCCACAGTTTCCACATGCCCTACTACTACTATCTATTATATATTCCATCTACAACAGGAATGCTATGGAGGTCTACCGCAAATGAAATTTGAATGCTCCGCTCAGGAGCTGCACGCCGGCCTTGCCAATGTAACGCGCGCGCTGTCCGCCCGTCCTGCCATGCAGATTTTGGAGGGCGTTTTAATCCACGCCGAGGATAACGAGGTCGAGCTGCTCTGCTCCGATGGATCGCTGTCCATCAAATGCCGCGTTCCCGCGCAGGTAAGCCAGATGGGCGAGGTGGTTCTTCCCGGACGGCTGCTGACCGAGATTGTGCGCAAGCTGCCCGAGGGCACCGTCTCCTTCCAGATGAACGAAAAAATGGCCGTGGCCATCCGCTGCCAGCAAAGCCGCTCCACCATTACCGGCGCCAGCCCGGATGAGTTTCCCCGCATGAAGGATCTTTACAGCACGCATGCGCTGCACTTTCCCCAGAAAAAGCTGCGCGATATGATCAGCAAGGTTACCTTTGCCATCGCGCTTCAGGAAAGCCGCCAGGCGCTTACCGGCTGCCTGATGGAAATTACCGCCGACGAGCTGCGCCTGGTGGGCCTGGACGGGTTCCGTCTGGCCATGCAGCGCACCCATGATCAGTACATTCTGCCCGACGGCTGCGAAAAGATCAGCGCCATCGTGCCCGGCCGCGTGATGAACGAGATTGCCCACATCATGAGCGACGAGGAGGAGGCCATGGCCACCTTCCATATCGACCGTACCCACATGATGGTGGTTATGGGCTCCACCACGCTGGTTACCAGCCTGCTGGCCGGCGAGTACATCAACTACCGCCAGATTCTGCCCACCGCCTGGCTTACCCGCGTTACCGTCAAGCGCCGCGAGCTGCAGGACGCCATTGAGCGCGCCAGCCTCATGGCCAAGGAGGGCAAAAACAACCTCATCCGCATGAAGGCCAGCCAGAACAACCTGCGCATTACCTCCATGAGCGAGCTGGGCGATGTGCTGGAGGAGCTGGACGCGCACCTGGAGGGCAACGATATCGAGATTGCCTTTAACGCCCGCTACATCTGCGATGTCATCAAAAACGTGGATGAGGAATGCTGCACCCTGTGCATGAACACCAACGTAAGCCCCTGCGTTATCTCCCCCATGGAGGGCGACTCGTACCTGTATCTGGTGCTGCCGGTTCGCGTGTACAATTAAGCCAACAAAAATGTCTGAAGCTCCGCAAAAACGCGGAGCTTCTTTTTGTAATAAAATCAACCCTGCGTAAATTTACGCATTCTTCATCAATCCGCACCGGATTTATGATATACTTACTCCATTCCTTTTTTTGTCGTTTTCCGGCGAACGAAAATCGCCGGGTTCGACAGCATTCTCAATAAGCCGCTATGGCAGCCCGCGATGATTCGTTGTAGGATCATCACAGGCCGCCCCCTCTGCGGCGGAACAGGAGATCCCCCTTGGCCAAGGAAAAGACCTGTTATGTGTGCGCATCCTGCGGGTACGAAACCGCGCGCTGGCTGGGCTGCTGCCCGGACTGCGGCGAATGGAACACCTTTGAGGAACGCAAAAACATCCCCACTGCCGTAAGCAAAACGGCCGAAAAAGCCGCCAGATATCAAAATACCCGCAAAGCCGAGCCCCTGCCCCTGTCCGATATTCAGGAAAAGCACGAGCCCCGTTCCACCACCGGCAACGAGGAGCTGGACCGCGTGCTTGGCGGCGGACTGGTGCCGGGCAGCGCCATTCTGATTGGCGGCGATCCGGGCATTGGCAAGAGCACGCTGCTTTTGCAGACCGCCTCCAGCCTGTCCGATCGCATGCGCGTTTTGTACGTAAGCGGCGAGGAAAGCGCCCAGCAGATCAAAATGCGCGCAGTGCGCATCGGCGTCAGGCAGGACAGGCTGTACGTGCTGCCGGAAAACGATGTGGAGGCCATTCTGGACCAATGCCAGAAGATGCAGCCGGATGTGCTGATCATCGATTCCATCCAGACCATGGTTTCGCAGGACAGCGCATCCGCCCCGGGCAGCGTATCCCAGGTGCGCCAGAGCGCGGGCGCCATTGTGCGCTATGCCAAGGAAAGCGGCACCAGCGTGTTTCTGGTGGGACACGTCACCAAGGAAGGCAGTCTGGCAGGGCCCCGGGTTCTGGAGCATATGGTGGACGCCGTGCTGTACTTTGAGGGCGACCGCCAGCATGAGTACCGCCTGCTGCGCGCGGTGAAAAATCGCTTTGGCTCGGTCAACGAGCTGGGCGTGTTTGAAATGCGCACGGAGGGCATGGTGGCCGTGCGCAATCCGTCCGAAACGCTGCTGAGCCAGCGTGCCCGCGGCGCCAGCGGCAGCGTGGTGTTCTGCACCCTGCAGGGCAGCCGTCCCATCCTGTGCGATCTGCAGGCGCTGGCGGCCAAAAGCTTTTACGCGGTGCCCAAGCGCACCGTGGGCGGCATGGATTCCAGCCGAGTGGCGCTGCTGCTGGCGGTGATGGAAAAGCGCGCCGGAAAAAAACTCTACGATCAGGACGTCTATATCAATGTGGCCGGCGGTCTGGCGCTGAGCGATCCCGCGGCGGATCTGGCGGTGTGCGTGGCGGTGGCCAGCAGCCTGATGGGCTTTACGCTGTCGGGCAACCTGTCCGTGATGGGCGAGGTGGGCTTGTGCGGCGAGGTGCGCCCCGTGGCGCAGGCGGAGCGCCGCGTGGCCGAATGCGTGCGGCTTGGATTTACGGAAATCGTGCTGCCCAGGCAGAATCTGCGCAAAATACCCCCGATTGAGGGCGTCAGGCTGACCGGCGTGGATACGCTGATGCAGGCGCTGGCGGTTATCAGCTGACATACGGCGGACAAAAGCGACAATGCCGCTTGATAGAATCTGATCAGGAAAGGTATTTATGACATGATGAAAAACAAAACCCTGGAAAGGCTGATGCGCTTTCTGATCACCCTGCTGGGCGCGGGCCTGGGAGCGGGCGCGTCCGCCATCAGCCTGATCTTTCTGCGCATGCAGGTGCCCGTGTTTGCTCAATCCTGGTATGCTCCAACGCTTTTATACATTGGCTGCGCTGTTTTTGGCGCGTTTGTGTTTTATCTTTGCTCCAACTGGTTTATCCGCTATACCATGCAGTTTCTGGCCGCAAGTGAAAAATGGCTGGAGAAGATGAGCCTTCAGCAGGTGCTGTTTACCATGGCCGGACTGGTGATCGGTCTGGTGGTGGCGGCGCTCATCAGCCAGCTGATTCTGTCGGCGGGCCCCAGCCTGATTACCATCAGCTTTAGCGCCATTACGTACACGGTGTTGGGCACGCTGGGCCTGCGCACGGGCTACCGCCGCTTCAGGGATGGCAAAAGGATGTTGGGCAATCTGCGCGACAGCGATGCGCCGCTGGAAATGGAAAGCGTTCCTGTATCCAAAAAAATGCTGGATACCTCGGTTATCATTGATGGACGCATTCTGGATATCGTCAAAACCGGGTTTCTGGAGGGGCAGCTGGTGGTGCCGCAGTTTGTGCTGGCGGAATTGCGCCATATCGCCGACAGCGGCGATCAGCTGCGCCGTGCCCGGGGCCGCCGGGGGCTGGATGTGCTGCAGAAGCTGCAAA
The DNA here is from genome assembly GCA_016297535.1 of Clostridia bacterium. Taxonomy (GTDB): domain Bacteria; phylum Bacillota; class Clostridia; order Christensenellales; family Aristaeellaceae; genus Limiplasma. Next base: position 4,324 of record JAEDGL010000169.1, read on the forward strand.
AGGAAACCTCCATCCTGGTGGATGAAACCGATTATCCCGATACCGCCGAGGTGGATGTAAAGCTACTGCGGCTGTGCCGCGATCAGGGCGGCACGGTGGTAACCAATGATTACAACCTGAACAAGGTGGCCGGGGTAACGGGCATCCGGGTGCTGAACATCAACGATCTGGCCAATGCCGTCAAGCCCATGCTGCTCTCCGGCGAGGTGCTTACCGTGCAGATATTGCGCGAAGGCAAGGAGCCCGGCCAGGGCGTTGCCTATCTGGACGACGGCACCATGGTGGTGGTGGAAAACGGCCGCCGCCACGTGGGCGAAACGATTTCGGTGGTGGTGTCCACCGTACTGCAAACCTCTGCCGGCCGCATGATCTTTACCCGGGCCGAGGAGGCCGTTAAAACAGGCGCATAAAAAATTTCTGCCGAAGCATAAACCGCTTCGGCAGAATCAGACTGTCGAAAAACTTTTCGGGAGTTGTCAGAGGGGCCGCAGCCCCTCTGACT
>JAEDGL010000170.1 GCA_016297535.1 Clostridia bacterium
CGCCCGCCCGGCAAAGCCGGGCGATACGAACCAAAGTCAGAGGGGCTGCGGCCCCTCTGACAACTCCCGATAAGGTTTATCGACAGTCTGAATGCCTGCCGGGATGCGGGCATGGATCCTGTTGAACAAAACCGGAAATCGTGATACACTATTCCCACATGCAAAGAAATGGAGGCGCTTTCGCTATGGAAAGACCCAATGCCTGGAAAACCTATGATCAAACCCAACTGGACGCGCTGGAAACCATCAGCCGCAAATACCGCGATTATCTGGACAACGGCAAGACCGAGCGCGAATGCGTGGCAGAAACCATTGCCATTGCGCAGGCCAACGGCTATACCGACCTGGCCGACGCCATCAAAACCGGCACGCCCCTCCAGCCCGGCGCGAAGGTATATGTAAACTGCATGGACAAGGCCATCATGCTGTTCCATCTGGGCAAGGCGCCCCTGACCGAGGGCATCAACATCGTGGGCGCGCATATCGACTCGCCCCGTATCGACATCAAGCAGAACCCCTTCTATGAGGATGCCGATTTTGCCCTGGCCGATACCCACTACTACGGCGGCATCAAAAAGTACCAGTGGGTGGCGCGCGCGCTGGCGCTGCACGGCGTGGTGGCCAAAAAGGACGGCACGCTGGTAAACATTGTGATCGGCGAGAACGCGGAGGATCCCGTGGTGGGCATCAGCGACCTGCTCATCCACCTTTCCGGCGAGCAGATGGGCAAAAAGGCCAGCGAGGTGATCACCGGCGAGGGCCTGGATGTAACGCTGGCAGGCCGTCCCCTGGAGGGCGAGGAGAAGGAGCCCGTGAAGGCGATGCTTCTGTCCATCCTCAAAGACAAGTACGGCATCGAGGAGGAGGATATGATCTCCGCCGAGATCGAGGTGGTTCCCGCCGACAAGTGCCGCGATTACGGCCTGGACCGCAGCATGCTGCTGGGCTACGGCCACGACGACCGCGTGTGCTCCTTTGCCGCGCTGGAGGCCATCCTGTCCCTGCCCGGCATTCCGGATTCCACCTGCTGCTGCCTGCTGGCCGACAAGGAGGAAATCGGCTCCGTGGGCGCTACCGGCATGCGCGCGCACTATTTTGAAAACGCCATGGCCGAGCTGCTGGCGCTGACCACGCCCGTGTACTCCGAGCTGAACCTGCGCCGCGCGCTGGCCGCCTGCCGCATGCTCAGCTGCGATGTGTCCGCCGGCTTTGATCCGCTCTACGCATCCGCGTTTGAAAAGAAGAACGCCGCCATGCTGGGCCGCGGCGTGTGCTACAACAAGTTTACCGGCAGCCGCGGCAAGAGCGGCTCCAACGATGCCAATGCCGAGTTCATCGGCCGCCTGCGCAAAATCATGGATGACAACGGCATCTGCTGGCAGACCGCCGAGCTGGGCAAGGTGGATGTGGGCGGCGGCGGAACCATCGCCTACATCTGCGCGCTCTACGGCATGGAAGTGATCGACAGCGGCGTACCGGTGCTGAGCATGCACGCCCCGCTGGAAATCATCTCCAAGGCCGACCTGTACGAGGCCGTCAAGGCCTACGGCGCCTTTATGAAGCAGGCGTAAGGCAAGTGAATCAAAAGGAGCAGCCCCATTTGGGGCCGCTCCTCAGGCTGTTGATAAACCCTCTGGGAGGAGTCGGAGGGCCGCAGCCCTCCGACTCTTGTTCCGAGCCCGGCGACCTGTGCGGTGGGCTCTGAGGAGCAGCCCCGTTTGGGGGCCGCTCCTTTTTTTATCTGGAAAGCCCTTCGGCCTTTTGCCAACGGCGCCACACGGGCAGGGCGAACGCGCCGCCGCCTGCGATATAGACCACCACCAGCGAAATGCTCTGGATCAGCGATACCACCACGCCGTTCTGGAACACATCGCCCATCAGGCTGCCGGCAACGCCCATCACCAGCTGGGCAATGCCGATGTTGCCCGGCACGATGGCCACCAGGTTGATCAGGCGGCTGACGCTGTTGTAAAACAGCGCCTGATACACCGTTACCTGCATGCCGATGCCGCCAAAGCAGGCCATGTACAAAAACAGGTGCAGCAGGTTGTTTACGGTCAGGCAGCACAGCAGCTTCCACAGCAGGGCGCGGTTGGCCAGCAGGGCGTTGAAGCCGCTGACCACATTAACCACGACTTTGTGCCTGCGCAAAAAGGCGGGCATGCGGTTTTCAAACCAGCGGGCGATGATCACAAACGCGCCCACCGCCGCCGACAGCCCCGCCCACAACAGCCACAACAGCCCCGGCCACTGGCCTTCGATCAGCCCGGTGCAAAGCAGCGCCGCAAACAGCTGCAGCAGCGCAAACATCACCCCAAAGATCACGTTGCCCGCCGCCACGCTGGCGCTTTTGGTATAGGCAAAGCCCTTGGTGCGGCGGTAGTAGGCGGCGGTAAACAGCAGATCCGCGCGCATGGGCAGCACCAGCGACATGGCGTTGGCCACAAACACCACACCCATCCAGTCCACCAGATCCAGCCGGATGCGGTAGGTATCCAGAATCAGCTTGTGGTACACCGCGTTCATCACGCACGCGCCCAGCGCAAACAGCATGATCCACGTAACCGTCAGCCGGTTAAGCTGAAGCAGCCTTGACAGATCCGCGCGGTTTTGGTACAGATACCAGCCCAGCAGCCCGATCATTGCCACAAACAGCGCGGTGGGCAGCCATTTCTTCCAGCTTTTCAATGCCTCAGGCCTCCGTTTTCTGCTGTGCGCGGCGCGCTACGTCGTTGTTGTCGATTTGGCCGCGGTACACCACAAAACGCTGGTACAAAAACTCCAGCACAAAGTTGGCCAGCATCGTCAGCGCCAGCACCAGAAAATCGTTCCAGCCGGCTTTGGTCAGCGCGTCGCCCCACCAGGTGGAGGCGGGGGTGAACACCACATAAAACAGCCCCACCAGCAGCATGCTGCGCATGATGTTTGCATCCGAGCGGAAGGTGTAGCGGCGGTTGAAGGTAAAATTCCACAGCACGCTCAAAATCAGCGCGGTGAGATAGCTGGGCCAGTAGGGCAGGTGAAACAGCGTTTCCATCACCGTAAACGAGGCCACCTGGATGATCCCCGCGCTGGCGGAAAAGAGCGTAAACTTGATCATCTGCCAAAGGCTGTTGTTTTTCATAACCGGGACCTCCTTATAGGAAAATCTCAACAGCCTATGATACCATGTTTCGACCGTTCCAGCAAGACAAAGCAGTATCGTCCCACCCGGCAGCATTTGACAACTCCTGCGCGGGAGCACTATAATAGGTGCATGTCAAAATACAGGCAGCCCGTGCCAATGACGGCCGGGCGCCGGTTCGTCGGAAAGGCAGTACAGTGGATATTTTTCAACGGGTTTTCGGCGTAAAGGATCATGAGGGCAAGCCCATCGGCACGTCCCAACTGAAAAAGCTGTACAGAGAGACGCTCAACATTGCCTGGCCGTCCACGGTGGAAGGCGCGTTGCTCAGCGTGATCGGCTCGGTGGATACCATGATGGTGGGCACGCTGGGCGCGGCCTCCATTGCGGCGGTCGGGCTTACCGGCCAGCCACGCATGATTATGCTGGTGCTGGCGCAGGCGTTGTGCGTGGGCACCACGGCGCTGTGCGCGCGGCGCAAGGGGGCGGATGACCAGGCGGCGGCCAATGCGTGCCTGAACCAGTCGCTGGCCATGATTACGGTGATCGGCGTGCTGATGACGCTATTGGGCTTCTGGGGGGCGGAATGGCTGATGAAACTGGGTGGCGCCAACGAGGATACCCTGGCGCTGAGCATTACCTATTTCCGTATCATCAGCCTGGCGTTTTTGCCCCAGTGCTGGCAGCTTTGCATCTGCGCGGCCATGCGCGCCATTGGCAAAACGCGCGTTACCATGATTACCAACATCACCGCCAATGTCATCAATCTGTGCCTCAATTATGTGCTCATCAACGGCAAGCTGGGCTTTCCCGCGCTGGGGGTAAAGGGCGCGGCCATCGCCACCGCCTGTGGCACCGTGGCGGCCAGCCTGATCTGCGTGTTTACCGTGCTCGGAAAGGGCGGGTATTATCATCTGAAGCTGCCGCGCTTTGACCGCACCACCCTGAGCGGGCTGATGAAGGTGGGCTCCAGCTCCATGGCGGAAGCCGTGTGCCTGCGGCTGGGATTTTTGCTGCTGGCGCGGCTGATTGCCGGCATCGGCACCAACGCCTTTGCCGCCTATCAGATTGTGAGCCAGGTTACCTCGCTTTCCTTTACGCTGGGCGATGGCGTGGCCACCGGCGGCACCTCGCTGGTGGGGCAGAGCCTTGGGGCCAGGCGCAAGGATCTGGCCATGGCGCATGCCAGGGCGGCCTACCGCATCGGGCTGTTTGTATCGCTGGGGCTGATGGTGATCATCTTTGTTTTCCGCCGCCAGATCGCCCTGCTCTTTACCACCGATGAAACCATCATCCTTGGCGTAACGGCCTCGCTGTATGTGGTCATTGTGGCGCTGATTCCGCAAAACGGCCGCGTGATCCTTTCCGGAGCGCTGCGCGGCGCGGGCGACGTACGGTTTGTGGCGGTGTGCGCGCTGCTGAGCGTTACCATCCTGCGCCCGGTGCTTACCTGGCTGTTCTGCTACCCTGTTGCCAGCTGGTTTCCCGATACGCAGATTGCTGTGGTATCGCCGTGGATTGCCTTTGCCATCGATGCCGTAGTGCGCGACCGGCTGATGGCCGCGCGGCTCAAAAAGGGCGAATGGCTCGACATCAAGCTGAGCTGATAAAAGCAGCAAGGGGTTTCAGAGCGTCGAAAAAGCTCGCCTGCGGCGATCTTTTCCGCCGGGAATGCACCA
>JAEDGL010000171.1 GCA_016297535.1 Clostridia bacterium
CACCATTTGCCGCCCGGCGAGCCGTAGGCGAGTAGGCAAATGGTGCATTCCCGTCAAAAAAGATCGCCGCAGGCGAGCTTTTTCGACGCTCTGGAAGGGGCTGTCCCGGCGAACGGGACAGCCCCTTTTTGAAAGAGCCGTTTCTTTTTTGGATTGGCGATGCTATAATAGCCTTAGCAAAAACTCTCCCTGACGGAGGCGCACGGCATGAAAAAGCAATTCGTATGGATTATGACGGACAGCACCCGCGCCGATATGCTGGGCTGCTATGGAAACCCCGACATGCACACCCCCAACCTGGATGCGCTGGCGGCGCAGGGGCTTCGCTTTGAGCGCGCCTATACCACGCAGCCCGTATGCGGGCCGGCGCGCTCCGCGCTGTTTACGGGCCAGTTTCCGCACTCCAACGCCAGCTGGGGCAACACCATGCCGCTGGGGGCGGATGTGCTGCACCTGGGCCAGCGGCTGAGCGCGGCGGGCATTGCCTGCGCGTACATCGGCAAATGGCATCTGGACGGCGGCGATTACTTTGGCAACGGCATTTGCCCCGAGGGCTGGGATCCCGATTACTGGTACGATATGAAATGCTATCTGGATGAGCTTACGCCCCAGGAGCGCCTGTATTCGCGCGACAGCCGCAACAACTATCGCGACGGCGGCGTAAAGGAATCGTTTACCTACGGCTTCCGCTGCACCAACCGCGCGCTGGACTATCTGGACCGCCACGCCGGGGAGGATTTTTTCCTTACCGTAAGCTACGATGAGCCGCACGATCCCTCCCTGTGCCCGGAGCCCTACGCCAGCATGTACCTGGATTACAAGTGGCCCAAAACCCCCGCGCATTACGATACGCTGGAAAACAAGCCCCTCTACCAGCAGCTTTGGGGCGCGCGCAGCCGCACGCTGGACCGCGACGCGGTGGAGCCCTGTCCGCCGCTGCTGCTGGGCTGCAATTCGTGGATCGACAGCCAGATTGGCCGCGTGATCCAGAAGGTGCACGATGTTGCGCCGGAGGCCACCATCCTGTACACCAGCGACCACGGCGACGCCATTGAAGGGCATTGCCTGTACGCCAAGGGGCCCACCGTGTATGACGAGATCGCCCGCGTGCCGCTCATTGTGTCCGGCCCCGGGTGCGCAAAAGCAAAGGTGTATCCGCACACGGTATCCCACATCGACCTGCCCGCCACGGTGATGGATTTTATGGGCCTTGCGGTGCCCAGCTGCTTTGAGGGCAGCAGCCTTCTGCCCCTGCTGGCCGCGCCGGATACCACCCCGCATGAGGACCAAGCCTTTGTGGAGTTTGCCCGCTACGAGATTGATCATGACGGCTTCGGCGGCTTCCAGCCCATGCGCGCCATCGTGACCGACCGCTACAAGCTGGCCCTGCACCTGCTGGATCAGGATGAGCTGTACGACCTTGCCAGCGATCCCTGCGAGCTGAACAACCTGATTGACGACCCGCAGTACACCGCCGTGCGCAACGCCCTGCACGACCGCATCCTGAACTGGATGAACGCAACCCGCGATCCCTTCCGCGGCTATCAGTGGAAATGCCGTCCCTGGCGCACCGGCTGTACGCCCAGCTGGGATGTGGACGGCTATACGCGCCAGCGCAAGCCCGAGGAGGGCGGCTATGTGCAACTGGATTACATGACCGGGCTTCCCATGCGCACGCCCACGCGCATCAAGGGACAGTCCTGAAAGGAGAATCGCCCATGTTTACGCTTCGCCCCTACCATCAGCCGGATTTTGACCGGGAGCCCCTGCGCTGTGCTCCCAACGCGCGCTTTGAAACCGTCCAGGCAGACGGCGTGGCGCCCGATCACTTTCACGCCATGAGCATCTACCCCGAATACATCAAGGTAAACGGGCAATGGCTGCTGGCCGAGGAAAGCCGCATGGACTGCGTGGCCGTTTTGCAGGACGGGCGCATTGCGGTGCGGGAATTCCGCACCCTTCGCAAAGGCGAGCAGGTGCTGGTGGGCCGCACCGAAAACGGCGAGGAGGGCATCTATCTGCATGCCAACGGCTTTCGCGGGGAGGAATCCGCGAAGGATGTGTTTGCCTTCCGCGGCAGCCGCAGCCGCGAAACCGCCTACTCGCAGGATTACAACGAGCTTTACGAGCTTTTGCGCTACGAGCGCGACCACGGCAAAATCGTATGGGTGATGGGCCCTGCCTTCGCCTTTGACCGCGACGCCCGGCAGGCCATGAGCCGGCTGATCGAGGGCGGGTATGTGCACGCCATTCTGGCGGGCAACGCCCTGGCCACGCACGATCTGGAGGCCGCCTATCTGGGTACGGCGCTGGGGCAGGATATCTACACCCACGTTTCCCAGCCAAACGGCCACTACAACCATCTGGAAACCATCAACCGCGTGCGCCGCTGGGGCAGCGTTGAGCGCTTCATCCGCGAGGAGCACATTGACAACGGCATTCTCTATGCCTGCGAAAAATGCGGCGTGCCCTACGTGCTGGGCGGCTCCATCCGCGACGACGGCCCGCTGCCGCCCGTCTATGCCGATGTGTACGCCGCGCAGGACGCCATGCGCAACCAGCTGCGCACCGCCACCACCGTGATCTGCATGGCCACCATGCTGCACACCATCGCCACCGGCAACATGACCCCCTCCTACCGCGTAACGGCGGACGGAACCGTGCGGCAGGTGTATTTCTACTGCGTGGATGTAAGCGAGTTTGCCGTAAACAAGCTGGCGGACCGGGGCAGCCTTTCGGCGCGCGGCATCGTAACCAATGTGCAGGATTTTGCGGTGCTGCTGCAAAAAGGGCTGGGGCTGGCGTGATTTGCCAACGCGGGCGTATTGTGGTACAATACGCAGCGGCGTCCCGACCAACAATACGGAGGAACCCCCATGCTTTTTCACGATTCCCACTCCGAGGAGTACCGCAGCCCGCTGGGCGCCATTCCGGCGGGCGGCGCGCTTACCATACGCTTCTGGTGCGATGAGAGCGATACCGTGATCCTGCGCACCTGGGATGGACAGGAGCACCAGCTTCCCATGACCCCCATCGGCGGCGACCGCTTCGAGGCCACTTTGCAGGTTCCCGAAACGCCCATGCTTTTGTGGTACGATTTCATCATTCCCCGCCGCTATGATGTGGCTCGCTACGGCAACGCGTGGGATCAGCTGGGCGGCGTGGGCTGCTATTATCAGGGCCAGCCCGTCAGCTATCAGGTAACGGTGTACGATCCCGCCTACACCACCCCGCACTACCTGCGCACGGGTGTTGTGTACCAGATCTTTCCCGACCGCTTTTACCGCGACGCCAACGGCTTCAAGGGGCGCGCGCGCAAAATTGCCGCCGCACATCCCGAGGCCACCTTCCACGAGCAGTGGAACGAAAAGCCCGATCTGAACCCCGATCCCGCCAACGGCGACAACATGGCGCTGGATTTTTTTGGCGGCACGCTGCGTGGCATCCGGCAAAAGCTGGATTACATCCAGTCGCTGGGCGCAAACATCCTCTACCTCAACCCCATCTTCCGCGCCCGCACCAACCACCGCTACGATACCGGCAGCTATGAGGAGATCGACCCCATCCTGGGCAGCATGGAGGATTTTGAGGCCCTGGTCAGGGAGGCCGCAAAGCGCGGCATGCACATTCTGCTGGACGGCGTTTTCAGCCATACCGGCGCGGACAGCCAGTATTTCAACCGCTTCGGGCGCTATCCCACCGTGGGCGCGTACCAGAGCCGGCAAAGCCCCTACGCCAGCTGGTATACCTTCCAAACATTCCCGGATGAGTACAGCAGCTGGTGGGGCTTTTACACCCTGCCCACCGTGGAAAAGCACAATCCCCAGTACCGCAGCTACCTGCTCAACCCCGAAACCGGCGTGTTTCCCGGCTGGATCCGGCGCGGCGCATGCGGCTGGCGGCTGGATGTGGCCGACGAGCTGCCCATGGATCTGCTTCGCGACATGCGCAGCGCCATCAAGCGGGTCAACCCCGACAGCGTGCTGCTGGGCGAGGTGTGGGAGGACGCCAGCAACAAGGTCAGCTACGGCACGCCCCGCAGCTATGTGCTGGGCGATACGCTGGACAGCGTAATGAACTATCCCCTGCGCCGCGGCGTGATTGATTTTATGAACGGCGTGATCGACGCGCACGCCCTGCGCCGCATCATCCTGCACCAGCAGGAGGTTTATCCCGCGCCCTTCTATTACGCGCTGATGAACCTGCTGGGCAGCCACGACCGCGTACGCATTCTCAACGCCCTGTGCGGCTACGACCGCGAGGGCGCCATCCAGATGGATCGCGCCGAAGCCGCAAAGGTAACCCTGAGCAAAGCCGGGCTGAAGGCTGCCAAGCGCCGCTATCTGGAGGCCGTCAGGCTGCTGTGCGCCCTGCCCGGCGCGCCCACCATTTACTATGGCGATGAAATTGGCATGACCGGCATGGCCGATCCGTGGAACCGCGCGCCCATGGCCTGGGATATGGCCGATGAAAAGCTGCGCGGGGAGGTGCAGAAGCTGCTGCGCCACCGCCGCGAAAGCGCCGTGCTGCAGACCGGCTTTCTCCGCGTGGATGCGCCGGACGCCGATACCCTGGTCATTACCCGCTATCTCCAGAACGGCAGGGATGTTTTTGGCAACGCCGTGGAAGGCGGAAAGGCCACCGTCAAAATCAGCAGAGTATAAACATGCAAAGGGTGCTTTCGCCATGCGAAAGCACCCTTTGCATGTCGGAAAAGCTCGCTGCGCGATCTTTTCCGACAGAAACTGGCGGAAATGTTTTCGGCAA
>JAEDGL010000172.1 GCA_016297535.1 Clostridia bacterium
AAGTATATGACAAAAGTTTTACACAAAACGTTGCCTGCCGTAAAAAAGAAAGGAGGTCTGTTTGCCGGACCGGGCCGCGCAGGCAGGGAATCCGGGGGTGAACGGAGAACTCTTTACTGCTCCCATCAGGGGCGATGCGTTGACTTTTGAAAAAATTCTGAATGCAGGGGGGTCTGCTGATGCAAAACACTATCCTTGTTTTCTGCCGTGATCTGCATCAGGCCGGTCTGATAGCCCGCACGCTGCGCTGCCGCGAATACGGCTGTCTGCCTGTTTCCTTTGATACAACCGCCGAGGAGGCCAGGGCGCTCAACCCCAGAGGGCTGATTGTGGCCGGCAGCGGCGACGATGCGCTGGACGGGCTGGATTTTGCGCTTTTCAGCCTGAATGTGCCGGTGCTTGCGCTGGGGGGCGCGGTGGCGGTGCTGTGCGCCCATTTTGGGGGCAGCGCCTCGCCGGAGGCCACGCAGCGCGGCTTTATCAGCGTGCGGCTGGAAAACTGCGCTTTGTTTGAGGAAATCTCCCCCGGCGAGCGCATGATGAGCGGTCTGGACGGGCTGACGCTGTCCGACGTGCTCAGCCCCATCGCGTATGCCGCGGAGCAGGTGATCGGCTTTCAGCACAGGGCGCTGCCGCTGTATGCCATGCAGTACCCCATCGAGCGCAACGACCCGGATGCCGCCCAGCTGCTGGCCAACTTTGCCGCCATGTGCGGCATGCAGCCGGATTGGAACGACGATGCCATCATCGACCGGGCGGTGGAGGCCATCCGTGCCGCCGCGCCGGAGGGACGGGTGCTGTGCGCTGTATCCGGCGGGGTGGACAGCGCCGTTTGCGCCAAACTTACCAGCATGGCCGTGGGCGACCGGCTGCTGTGCGTGTTTGTGGATACGGGCATGTTCCGCAGCCACGAGCCGGAGGAGGTTATCCGCTGCTTTATGGACTCCCTCAACCTGGTGGTGGCGCATGTGGACGCGCATGATTCCTTCATGAACGCGCTGTCCGGCATTTCCACCCCGGCGGATAAGGAGCGCATCGCCGGGCAGCTGATGAGCCAGATGCTGATTAAGCAGCTGGCCTTTGACCCGGAAATCAAAACCGTGATTCTGGGCACCAATTTTAACGATGTGTTCTTTGGCAGCTTTTCGCCCGGCAACATTCCCGGGCATGTGCGCATCTGCGAGCCCATCCGCGCCCTGTTCAAGGAGGAGGTGCGCCGCCTGGCCGCCACGCTGCGGCTGCCGGAGGCCTTTATCAACCGTCAGCCCTTCCCTGCAAGCGGATTGGCGCTGCGCGTGTTTGGCAGCCTGAGCGAGGAGCGCCTGAAGCTGCTTCGCGATGCCGACGCCATCTTCGACCAGGAAATTCGCGAGGGCGGCTATGACCGCCGGCTGTGGCAGTACTACGCCACGCTCATCGATAACCCCGATGCGCCCGGCAGCTATGCGGTGTGCCTGCGCGCCACCCAATCTGCCGACGGCGGCGCCAACGCCGCGCGCATTCCCTTTGATGTGCTCGAACGCGTGGCCGGACGCATCCGCGCCGAGGTGCCGGGCATTTCCCGCATTGTGTACGATCTTACCCCAAGCGCCCATTATGGCGAGCTGGAGTAGCAAGGAGCCGTTTGATCATGCTGATTTGTGATACCCACGCGGATACGCTGTGGAACATGGTTGCGCCCGGACGCGACGCCGGTTTGCCCTGTGATGTAACCAGAGACTATCTCACCGCCTGCGAGGGCGTGAGGGTGCAGGCGCTGGCGCTGTATATTCCCGCGCACGGCATGGAGGCCAGCCCCACCTTTCTGCAGCGCGAGCTGGACGCCTTTGAGCAGCTCAGGGGCGAGGGCTGGCGCCAGATTACGCAGCTGGAGGAGGCGGTGGCGGGAGAGGCCAATGTGCTGCTGACCATCGAGGGCTGCGAGGCCTTTGAGGGCGATCCCGACAATGTCAACCGTCTGGCCGGGCTGGGCGTGCGCATGGGCGCGCTCACCTGGAACACCCCCAACGGCCTGTGCACCCCCGCGTGCGAAGGTCCGCACGGCGGCCTGACCCCGCTGGGCCGCGTGATGGTGAACCGCATGCGCGAATGCCGCATGGCGGTGGATGTGAGCCACCTTAACGAAGAAGGCTTTTACGATTTGCTGGATGGCTCCGTGCCGCCCATGGCCTCGCACAGCTGCGCGCGCGCCCTGTGCAACCACAGCCGCAACCTGACCGATGATCAGCTGCGCCAGCTTTTTTCGGCGGGAGGCTTTGTGGGGGTCAACTTCTGTCCCGCCTTTCTCAGCGAGGACGGCAGGGCGGATGTGGACCGCGTGATCGATCATATGGCCCATATGTGCGAGCTGGGCGGCGAAAACCACGTGGGCTTTGGCAGCGATTTTGATGGTATCGACCACTGGCCCCAGGGCCTGCGCAACGCGGGCGATGTGCCCCGGCTGATCGAGGGACTGCGCCGGAGGGGCTTTGGCGAAGCGCTGGTGGAAAAAATCGCGGGGCTTAATTTCAAGGCCTATCTGGACCGGCTGTAACCGCGCCTGAGGCTGCACACGAAAGGGTTTTTCGCAAATGTACAACAGACGTCGTTTTCATTTTGAATGGAGCATGCTGCCGGTGATCTTTACGCTGGCGTGGCCCACCATGCTTGAGCAGCTTATGCAAACCGCCGTTCAGTACGTGGATACCATGATGGTGGGCTCGCTGGGCACGCAGGCCACGGCTGCGGTGGGCGCAACCTCCACGGTGGGCTGGCTGGTGGGCAGCTCCATTTCCGCGCTGGGCGTGGGCTTTCTTACCTTTATCGCACAGGCCTACGGCGCCAACGACCGCGACCGCGCGGCCAACATCGCTGCGCAGGCCGTGCTGGTGGTGCTGGTGGTGGGGTTGCTGTTTACGGCCCTTACCACGGGGCTCAGCGGCCTGGTGCCGGTATGGATGCAGGTGGACGAGAGCATCCGCGGGCTTGCCTCGCGCTATTTCCTGATTTTGTACCTGCCCATGCTGCCCCGCGCCGCCACCATCATTTTCGGTACGGCGCTGCGCGCGGCCAGCGATACCAAAACCCCCATGCGCGTGGGGGTACTGGTGAACCTGGTAAATGTAATCCTCAATTTTCTGCTCATCTACCCCACGCGAACGCTCAACGTGCTGGGCCTGCGCTTTACCATGCCCGGCGCGGGCTGGGGCGTGATGGGCGCGGCTGTCGCCAGCGCCGTGGGCTTTACGGTGGGCGGTGTGGTGATTACCATCGTCTTCTGGCGCCACCCGGTGATCTCCCCGCGCGGACGCAGGCTCAGGCCCGATCTGCACATCCTGCGCCCCTGTTTGAAGGTGGCCCTGCCCAACATGCTGCAGCGCTTTGGCACCTCGCTGGGCTATGTGGCCTTTGCCAGCATGATCAACTCGCTGGGCGAGGTATCCACCGCCGCCCACACCATCGCCAACACCGTGGAATCCGCCTTTTACATTCCCGGCTACGGCATGCAGACCGCCGCGGCCACGCTGGCAGGCAACGCCCTGGGCGCAAGGGACCGGGAGCGCATGCAGAGCCTGGCCCGCATGATTCTGCCGCTGGAGGTGGCCATGATGATCGTGTCCGGCGGGCTGCTGTTCTGCTTTGCGCCCAACATGATGAGCCTGTTTTCCAAAAGCGCGGAGGTCATTGCGCTGGGCGCGCTGGTGCTGCGCATGGTGGCCGTCAGCGAGCCGTTCTACGGCGTAAGCATCATTATGGAGGGCATGATGCTGGGCGTGGGGCGCACCGTAACACCGTTTGTGTTCAACATTACCGGCATGTGGGGCGTGCGCATTGTGGGCACGTTTGTCTGTACGCAGCTGCTGGGCTTTGGCCTTGCGGGCGCGTGGGGCTGCATGATTGCGCATAACCTGCTGCTGTTTGTACTTTACACCATTCATTACCTGCGCGGAAAATGGAATCCGCTCAATCAACGGGAGGCAACGGCATGATCCTGTATATCGTTCGTCACGGCGAGCCCGACTATGTGGCCGATTCTCTCACCCCGCTTGGCAGGCAGCAGGCCCAGGCGCTGGTGCGCCGGTTTCAGCAAAGCGGGCTGGATCGCATCTATGCCTCGCCCATGGGGCGCGCAAGGCAGACGGCGCAGCCCACGGCGGATGCGCTGGGGCTGAAAATCAAAATCGAGCCGTGGATGCGCGAAATCTGGCCGGAGCTTGCGCTGACCCTGCCGGATGGAAGGCACTCGTTTGTCATCGACATGCCCGCCGACGAGCTGCGCAGCCCCGAAAACCGCCGGCGCTATCAGGACTGGTACGATATGCCCGCGCTGGATTCCATCCATGGCAGGCAGGCCTGGGAGCGCGTCAACCGCTATTCGGATGATTTTTTGCGCCGGCTGGGCTACAGGCGCGTATCCGAGGGCGTGTACAGCGCCGAAAAGCCCAGCGACGGGCGCGTGGCGGTGTTTTGCCATGCGGGCTTTGGCATCACCTGGCTGGCGCAGCTGCTGGGCATGCCGCCGCATCTGGTGTGGCCGTCCTTTTACATGACGCACACCGGCGTAACAGTGCTGCGGTTTGAGTCCAATCCCTCCGGCCTGGTCACGCCCCGCTGCCTCTGTTTGTCGGATATGAGCCACCTGTTTGAATCCGGCCTTCCGTACAGCTACAACAACCGCCTGCCCATCTGAAAAAAACAAAGGGAGAGGATCTCCGCAAAAGATCCTCTCCCTTTCAGAGCGTCGAAAAAGCTCGCCTGCGGCGATCTTTTCCGCCGGGAATGCACC
>JAEDGL010000173.1 GCA_016297535.1 Clostridia bacterium
CAGGCGAGCTTTTTCGCCGCTCTGAGAGCAGCCCGATGAGGCTGCTCTCAGAGTATTGAAAAAAACCAGGGCGTTTTCGGCTTTGCCGAAAACATTTCTGCCACATTGGAAAATTTTAGAACAGCAGGCTTTCCTCTGTCTGAGGATCAAACAGGTGCATCACCTTGCTGGTAAAGCTGAAATGCAGCTTGTTCCCGGCGGCAAGGCCCGCGCGCTGCTCGGGCGTGAGATCGATGGTGGGAATGCGCAGAATCACGCGGCCCTCGTCCTCGGTTTGCACATGCAGGTGCAGCTCGCTGCCCATCATCTCGTTTACGGCAATCACGCCGCAGATGGCGTTCTCCGCTTTGTCAAAGCGCACGGTGGTGTGCTCGGGGCGTACGCCCAGGGTAATCTCCATGGTCTGGATCTGCTTTTCGGCCAGACGGCGGCACTTGTCCGCCTCCAGCGGCACGCGGATCCCCAGCACCTCCACCGTGTACTGATCATTCTGGCGAACCAGCCTTGCCTTGAGGAAGTTCATCTGGGGGCTTCCGATAAAGCCGGCCACAAACAGGTTTTTGGGGGTATCGAACACCTCCTGCGGGGTGCCCACCTGCTGGATAAAGCCATCCTTCATGATTACGATGCGGTCGCCCAGCGTCATGGCCTCGGTCTGATCATGGGTAACGTAGATGAAGGTGGTATCCAGGCGCTTGCGCAGCAGAATGATTTCCGCGCGCATCTGGTTGCGCAGCTTGGCATCCAGATTGGAAAGCGGCTCGTCCATCAAAAATACCTGGGGCTCGCGCACAATGGCGCGGCCGATGGCCACGCGCTGGCGTTGGCCGCCGGACAGGTTTTTGGGCTTGCGGCCCAGGTACTGGGTGATGCCCAGAATATCCGCCGCCTGCACCACGCGGCGGTAGACCTCCTCGTTATCCATCTTGCGCAGCCGCAGGCTGAAGGCCATGTTTTCGTACACCGTCAGGTGCGGATAAAGCGCGTAGTTCTGGAACACCATGGCGATGTCACGGTCCTTGGGCTCCACATCGTTTACCACGCGGTCGCCAATTTTCAGCGTGCCGTCGGAGATATCCTCCAGACCGGCCACCATGCGCAGCGTGGTGGATTTGCCGCAGCCGGAGGGGCCTACAAAAACCACAAACTCCTTGTCCTTGATTTCCAGATTAAAATCCTGCACGGCGACCACGCCGCCGTCGTAAACCTTTTTGACATGTTCAAGGGTAACGCTTGCCATATGCTTGTCCTCCTTAACCCTTTACAGCGCCGCCGGTGACGCCTTCCACATAGTACTTCTGCAGCGCCATGAACAGCGCGGTAATCGGAATGGCCACCAGCACGCCGCCTGCACAGAAGCGGGTAAAATAGCCCTGATAATCGTTGGTGTTTACCCAGCGGTACAGGCCAACCGCCACGTTGTAGCTGGCCTTGTGGCCAAACGCCACATAGGAGGCAAACACGTAATCGCCCCACGGGGCCATAAAGGCCATCAGGATGGTGTAAATCACAATGGGCTTGGCCATGGGCATGATGATTTTCAGAAACACCTGAAAGCGGGTGGCTCCGTCGATACGGGCAGATTCATCCAGCGATTTCGGGATGGTATCAAAAAATCCCTTGGAGATGTAGTAGCCCATGCCGGAGGAGGCGCAGGAGATAAGGATGAGGCCGGGCACCGCGCCCGCCTGGGTCAGGCCCATCATCTTGAGCAGATAGTACAGCACGATCATGGTCAGAAAGCCCGGGAACATGCCAAGCGTAAGCACCACGTTCATCAACAGCCTGCGGCCCTTGAAGCGCATGCGGCTCAGGCTGTAGGATACGCTGAGCACCATCATGGTCTGGATCACCGCACAGAACAGCGCAATGGTCAGCGTGTTCATGAACCAGCGCACAAAGTCGCAGTTGGTGGAGTCCACGCAGCGCATCACGTTAATCACCAGCAGCAGCGCAAACACCATCAGCGCGCTTTTCAGGTTGCTCTGCTTTTCCTCAAAGGGGTTTTTGGGCTTGCGCCTCAGGAAAGCCACCATACCGGCAATACCCGCGGCGTTGGTCAGCACCGTCCAGATTACAGCGGGCAGATCCTGTACCAGCGCCTTCAGGCTGAAGACCGCGCCGGCAAACAGAAAGCGGTAGTTATCCAGCGTCCATTGCCTGGGCAGCACATAGGCCACCTGGCCGCCGCTTTCGCCGCGGAAGGACTGCAGCACCAGAAACACAAACGGGCACAGCCAGATGATGCTCATCACCACCAGCACCGTATAGATGGTGGCGTTCACCCGGCGCTCGTGCCCCTTCTTGGAGCGGAAGCGGGCTTCGGGCTGCACCTCGCGGATCACGCCCGCCTGCTCGTCAACAACGATATCGACTTCCGGAATGTGATTTTTGTTGGCCATTACTGGAAATCCTCCTCATTCTTGACGGACGGGATAAAGTTATAGACGATCAGGTTGATCACCGCGCAGACGACGAACACCAGAATGCCCATAACGGCCGCCAGTTTGTAGTTGCTGTCGGTTACGGTCATCTTGTACAGCCAGGTAATCAAGAGGTCGGTGGTACCGGCGTTGCCCGCCAGCTCCAGCCCCAGCGGTTTGCCCTGGGACAAAAGGAAAATCACGTTAAAGTTGTTGATGTTGCCCGTAAAGCTGGTAAGCAGGTAGGGGCCTGTCACAAACAGCATATAGGGCAGGGTAATCTTCATGTAGGTCTGGAAGGCGTTGGCGCCGTCAATGCGGGCGGATTCGTACAGATCGGCGGGGATATTCATCAGAATGCCGGTGGCAATCAGCATCAGGTAGGGAATGCCGATCCAGATGTTGATGACAATGATGGTAATCCGCGCCCAGGTGGGATCCGTCCAGAAGGGCAGCGGCTGGCTGATCCAGCCCCAGTTCATCAGCATGCCGTTTACCAGACCATCCGCAGCAAACATTTTGGATACATACAGCAGCGAAATGAACTGCGGAATGGCGATGGTCATAACCAGAATGGTACGCCAAAGCTTTTTGAAGCGGATGCCCTTTTTGTTAATCATGATGGCAACCAGCATGCCCAGGAAGTAGTTAAGGAAGGTGGCGAAGAACGCCCAGATCAGCGTCCAGAGCAGCACCTGGCGGAATGTGTAGGAGAAGGAGGGCGTTTTGACGGTTTTGAGATCCGTGCCCGAAAGGGTTACGCTCTCATCCGCCTGGTTGAACACCTCCACCTGATAGGAGCCGTCCGCCTGCTGCACAAGCGTAAAATCCGTACGGGAGGCCTGCGTAAGCGCCTGGGCGGCATGGGCGGCGTCCACATCCGCGGTGGTCAGGGTAAGGATATCGCCGTTTTTGGCCGTAATGGTCAGCACCGCGGAATCAGCCGTGCTGCTGGTAACATCAAAGCTAACGGGCGTTTCCGGGTTGGAAAGCAGGGTTTCAAAGTTGGCGGTACCCACCCAGGTAAACAGCTTTCCCGGGGGCTGGTGCTGGTTGTCGTAGTTGGTAAAGGCAACCAGAATCATAAAGATAATAGGCAGAATGGTAAACACCGTTACGCCCAGCGTGGGCAGCGCCAGCAGCGTTTTATGAAACTGCGTATCCAGCAGGGAGGACAGATCATCCCTGGCGGATTTCAGCTTTTTGCCGGATTTAAGGATCATTTCGCTCAGCTTGTTCTGCTTGATGTTGACATACCAGGTATACACAAAGGCGGCGATAAAGAAAATGGTCAGCACGCCGTAAAGCAGAATCAGGAAGGAGTTGTCGCCATAAACGGTTACGCGGCCCTTCTTGGCTGTTTCCACCGTGCCCAGCGTGGCCAGCTTGCCCAGATAGGTGCGCCCGAAAAACCAGATATACAGGTTAAACACCGTTTGAAAAAGGAAAAACAGCAGGCCGCGCATCCACTGGCCGCGCGCCATGGAGCCAAAGCCCATCACCGTGTAGGACACCTTTGTTTTCCAGTCGCCCTGCACATAGGTATGTCCCAGATCCGCCAGAAAGCGGCCGATGCTTTTGAACAGGTTTGCGATGCCCGCAACCAGCCCCTTCAGCACGCCCAGCAGCCATGCGGGCAGGCCACAGAAAAACGCCTTCAGCCTGTACGCGCATTTCCGGGGCTTGCTCAGCCGTAAATATTCCAGATCATTCATGAAGATCACCAACCCATGCGTTATTGTTCGTATAACGGCAGACGCAGGTAGTACGCTCAGCCGTGCGGGAAAGCTGCATAGCACAAGGGGCTGGAAGCGCAGCGCCCCAGCCCCTGCCGTCCGATCAGGGAGGGGGGTGCCCCTCCGCCGCTTCCCAAGGGGAGCTTTAGACAAGCAGGGGCTGAAAGCATTGCGCTTCCAGCCCGCTTGGAATTACTTGGTGATGTAGGTGCCAGCGGTGGTCTGGAAGGTGGTCAGAACCTCCAGCAGCTGCTCATCGGTGTAGGCATCGTACTTGTCAGCCAGGATGTCGTCGCCCAGAGCAGTCGCCAGCGTCCAGTATTCGCCGGGATACTGGCCCTGGCCGATGCAGTACTGCAGCTGAGAAGCCAGAGCGGACAGCGCCACGTCGGCCTTCACGCCCTCGGACTGCTGAGCCTCCAGGTTGGAGGGGCCCCAGCCCACAGCGTCAAAGCGGGCGGTCTGAACCTCGCCGGAGGTCAGGTACAGGGCCAGCGCGTCGCAGGCAGCCAGCTTGGCCTCGTCGGTCTGGGGCTTCACGCCCAGCATCT
>JAEDGL010000022.1 GCA_016297535.1 Clostridia bacterium
GAACAAGCGTCGGAGGGCTGCGGCCCTCCGACTCCTCCCAGAGGGTTTATCGACAACCTGATTGCTCCCAGCCCTACTCAGGTTGGGAGCAATGTTTTTTGTTTCAAATTAACCCAGATCAGAAAATGGATTGCGCCGGCTGCACATATAACGCACAATCATCTCAAAGCTCGATTTCCAGATCATCCGTCGCAATCAGCATGCACTGTCCGCGCTCATCCATCCGAGCCTTGAATTCGTACAGGCTTTGCATCCACCGGGGCGAGTAGTGGGTTACGCACAGCTTTTTCGTCTTTTGCCGCTCCAGCACCGGCAGATAATCCGTGGTGGGGAAATGCGCGGATTCGCAGATCAGCAAATCCAGCTCCCGGTCCACATAGGGAAAATCGATGGTGGGGTTGGCCAGGTCGCCGGTGCAGAGCACGGTTTTGCCCTCCGCCTCCAGCACATAGGCGTGCGAGCCCGGGCAATGCCGGGTGGGAATGGCTGTAACGCGCAGAACGCCGTCATCATACACAACGCCCTCCCGGGTCTGGCGGTACTCAATATCCTTTTCGCAGCCGTTGATGATTACCTTCAGCCAGTCATTAATCACCTGCCCGGCCTGGGGGTCCGGCAGCACCACCACGGGATTGGGCGTTTTGAAGTACCAGGTAATCAGGTCGATCAGCTGGATCAGCCCGTTGGTATGATCGCCGTGCATATGGGTGATAAAAACGCCCTTCACCGCGTCCATGCTTCTGCCGCGCCTGCGCAGCTGATCCACAACGGGCGTGCCCATATCCACAAAATAGATGCACTCCCCTACCTCCACCATCATGCAGGAGCATTTGCGGTTGGCCTCCGGCACGCCGTGGCTGGAACCAAGAAACGTGATTTTCATCGGTATTCATCCTTTCGTTTTCCCGTTTGAATAAAGTAAGTGTAGCATGCAAAAACAGAGCTGTCAATATGAAACGGAATGTGCTACAATAAAGCCGGTTCCCATCCAGCGCAGGAGGATCGCACCAAAGATGAAACCATTGAAAAGGCTGCTCACAGCGCTTGTGCTGTGCCTGTTTGCATCATTCGCCATGGCAGAGGGCGTTTTCCCCGATCTGTCCCGTCCGTTTGAGGCGCTTTTTCTGCCCCGGGGGGTGGAGTGGACGGAAAACAGCTACCGCAGCCAAAACCTGTATATCCAGATCACCACGCGCCGCGAATGCGGATCAGATGTTTACATTGCCGAAATCTACGCGCGCACAGCGCAAAGCCTGCGTCGCGCCTTTGGCGGGGAGGCCTGGAACACCCGCTCCGAAAGGATTGGCACGCTGGCGCAGCGCAGTGGGGCGGTGCTGGCCCTGATGGGCGACAACGGCCATCTGCTCAAGGCGGGCTATGTGGTGGGCAACGGCCAGCTTTGGCGCTCGCGCGGCAACCAGCAGCGCGACCTGTGCGTGCTGTACCGGGACGGATCCATGGTTATCCACAAAGCCCCGGCGGATGAAGCGCTGATCGACGCGCAGCAGCAGCAGGGGCTGATCTGGCAGACCTTCGTTTTTGGCCCATCGCTGCTGGATGATGCAGGCAAAGCCCTTGAAGCGTTTCCCACAAGCGATGTGGAGCGCAGCAACCCCCGTGCGGTTATCGGGTATGATCAGCCGGGGCACTACTATCTGGTTCAGGTGGATGGAAGGGGCACGCTCAGCACCCTGGAGCCGGGCGCAAGCAATGAGGGCATGACGCTTGCCGAGCTGGCACAGCTGATGGAAAGCCTTGGCTGCAGCGCGGCATACAACCTGGACGGCGGACAATCCGCCTCCATGTGGTTTTGCGACCGGGTGATTTCCACCCCCTATCACAATGGCCGCGCCGTGGGCGATGTGATCGTTCTTTGCGAGCCGCCCGAAAACGCCGCCGACAGCATCGAAAGCTTTCTGGTGGAATAAACCGCCAATCTGCACAAAAAGCATACGGGAGGAGAAAAAGCCTATGGAACGCTTTGCATGGAAGGGACGCATCAAGCCCGGCAAGCAGGCCGAGTACAAGCGCCGTCACGACGAAATCTGGCCGGAAATGATCGAGGTGCTCAAAGGCGCGGGCATCCGCAACTACACCATCTGGTCGGACGGCGACGTGCTGTTTGGCTACTACGAATGCGAGCACGGCATTGCCTATGCCGAAAAGGCGCAGGCCAACAGCCCCGTGGTGGACCGCTGGAACGAATACATGGCTGATGTGCTGGAGCTGGAAATGGATCCCGAAACCGGCGCGCAGCCCAAGCTGAAGCAGATGTTCCTGATGGAGTAAGCCGCACGCCGCCAGTCTCCAAAAATCACAGCAAAAAAGCAAACCGCTTCCGGCCGGTGGCCGGAAGCGGTTTCAGGCTGTCGATAAACCCTCTGGTCGGAAGCCTTGCGCAGCAAGGCTTTCCTTACACCATTTGCCGCCTGGCGAGCCGTAGGCGAGTAGGCAAATGGTGCTTTTTCGACGCTCTGAAACCGCTTTTCAGTCCTTCCACCACTCCTGCGGAATGGTTTCCAGCGAGGTAAAGCACATCGGATCATGCCGGTAAACCTTCGAGGTTACCTCAAAAATGCCCCTGGCATCGCACAGAATGCACGCAGCATCGCCAAAGCGCACATTTCGCGCCGCGCCAAGCTCCTCATAGGCCTGACGCAGCTTGTCAAACATCATGGATACATGGCCCTCGTGCGCATAATAGGCGCGCGGAAGCAGGCTGCCGTCCGGCATTCTTACGCTGATGGCAGCGGGGGTCTGCACCAGCCGGCCGGGCACGTCAAAGGCCTCGTCCACCACGTGGATGAAGGTGTTGTTGACATGCGTGACGCCGATGAGCAGAATTTTCGCGTTGATCTGGCGCAGACGGTCCCATGCGCCGCCCGGCGGGCAGGGCGTGGTTGCCTTTTCCTCCCCGCGCACAAAATCCGCCGCGCTTTTGCCGTACGCGGCAATGCTGTGCGTGGGGTGCAGGCTGCGGATCACGCCGGGGCGCCTGAGAAACAGGTTGGTCAAAAGCCCCACGCAGGAGGGCTCGGTGCGGGGATCAAACACGGGATGCGATGCGTTCACCGTTGCCCAGGTATGGGTGGGCAGCATGAGCAGACCATCCTCAAAATACGACATCAGCACATCCAGCACGGTATCCGCGCGGCCCTGTACCTCGCCGATGGCCTTCATGGAAGAATGAATCATCACCGCGTCCGTGGGCTTAAGCCCCATGGCGCGCAGCTGTTGCGTAAGCTGTTGTGCGGTATACATGGCTTATCTCCTTATTCGCGTGTCCATTCGTATTCGTACTCGCGCGCCGGGCCGCGCCCATCGGGGTATTGGCGCGGCCACTCCCCCACGCGCCGCATGCCCAGCTTTTCCATCAAACGGTAGCTGGGCGCGTTGCGCGTGTCGCAATGCGCTACGATACGCCCGCACCCCAGCACATTTTCGGCAAAATCCATCAGCGCACGGGCCGCCTCCAGGGCGTAGCCCTGTCCCTGATACGCTTTGTTCAAAATCCAGCCGATTTCCATGCCGGCATCCTCCCTGCTCAGCGAAACCGCGCCGATGTGCCTTCCATCCAGCGTGATGGCAAATTCAAACCGTTCGATGGGATCCTGCCGCCAGCTCTCCTCGCAGCACTGCAGAAACGCCTGTGTTTCTGCGCTGGTGTGGTTGGGCAAAAACAGCATGTAGCGGCAGGTTTGCGCATCCATGGCGTACTGGTTGCAGGTATCCAGATCCCCTGTGTACAGGGGACGCAGCACCAGCCGCCCGGTTTTCAGCTCCATGCGGATGCTCCTCCCTTACAGCTCACACACCATCAGGTATTCGCGCAGCAGGGTGCCGTCCTTCAGGCGGATGGCGTTGGGGCGCTCCCCGTACACTCGAAAGCCCATTTTGCGGTATAGCGCAAGGCCGCGCTCGTTGCCCTCAATCACTTCCAGCTCCAGCTGGCGGATACCGTGCTCACGGGCAATGCGGAACAGCTCCTCAAACATGGCCGTACCGATGCCCATGCCCCAGAAATCCTTTCGCAGCGCAATGGCAACATCGCCGCGATGGCGTACCTTCAGCTTGTCATGCAGCTGCAGAGTGCAGTTGCCCGCATGCCGTCCATCCACCTCGCACAGGATCATCACATTGCCTTCTGACTGGTTGATGCTCTGGATAAACCTTTCCTCCTGCTCCAGGTTAATGGTAACCTCCTCAGGATAGCGCAGCACAAAATCCGTCTCCTCTGCGGTCTTGCGCAGGTATTCCAGCAAACAGGCCGCGTCCTCCTTGCAGGGGCCTCTGAAAACGGCTTCCTTACCGTTTTTCAGTGAAATGGTTTTGGCTGGATACAGCATGGCTTTTCCCTTCTTTCCTCCATTTTGTTTGCAGGATACCATACAGGTGCACAAAATGCAATAGAAACGGTTATTTTCCACCAGAAGGAAAGCCTTGCTGCGCAAGGCAACCGAGCCCAGCGCACAGGTCGCTGGGCTCGGAACAGGAGTCGGAGGGTTTATCGACAACCTGACCGTTGACAAAGCTGTCAACATCCTGTAATTTCTCTTTTCCATGAGAGGGCTGTTTTGGCTTTGGAGAAACGTTATCTCCAGTTGGCAAACAGCCGTACAAAGCCCTCCAGCAGCCCCGGCATGCCCACATCCTGCGATGCTACGGCGGGCAGCCTGGCGATCACCTCGCCATTGAGCAGCACGCGCACCACGCCCAGCGTATCGCCTTTGGCAACCGGCGCAGTTATCTCCTGGGGCAGCTCCACCTCCAGAGACAGCTGCTTTTCCTGCCCGGGGCGCAGCAGCATGCTTACGCCGCTGCCCGCAGCGGCCTCCAGCTCCTCCTGCATGCCCAGCCTTACGCGCACCGTTTTCCCCAGCAGATCGCCGGTTTGCAAAAGCGTTACGCGCCGGTAGCTGGCAAAGCCGTAGTCCATCATGGCGCGGGCCTCGTCAAACCGGGTTTGGCTGACGGGCGTGCCCAGCACAATGGCAATCAGCCGCAGGCCGTTTTTTTGCGCCGTGGCCGCAAGGCAGTATTTGGATACGTCCGCGCTGCCGGTTTTCAATCCGTCGCAGCCATCGTAAAAGCGCACCAGCCGGTTGGTGTTGGTCAAATCCGTGGTGCGGCCGCTGGGATGGGTAAGCGTATCCATCCACACGGACGCATGCTCAAAGTACAGTTCGTGCCGGCAAATCTCGCAGGCCAGCACGGCCACATCGCGCGCGGTGGTGTACTGCGCGCTGTCCGGCAGGCCGGTGCTGTTTACATAGTATGTATCGTTCATGCCCAGCTCCTGGGCCCGCTGGTTCATCAGCTCGGCAAAGGCGGCCTCGGTGCCCGCCATGTACTCGGCCAGCGCGCAGGCGGCATCGTTGGCGCTGGCAATGATGGTGGCATGCAAAAGCTGCTCCAGCGTATAGGTGGCGTTTGCATCCAGCAATGCCTGGCTGCCAATCTGTCCCGCGGCCGTGGGGCTTACGGTAACCGGGTCCTCCAGGCTGATCTCTCCTGCCTCCAGCTTTTCCAGGCAGATCAGCAGCGTCATCAGCTTGGTAACGCTGGCCACCTGCCGGCGTTCGTCCGCGCCCTTTTCAAAAATGACGGTACCGGTTTGCGCCTCCACCAGCATGGCGCTGGGACTGGTGAGTTCGATGGGCACACCGGTTTCCAGCGGCGCGGCGCATGCAGAGCCCACGCACAGCATCCAGACCATCAACAAAGCCATCCATCTTTTGATCATTCCAAAAACTCCTTCCCCGCACAGGCTGTCCTTGCAAACAGCATACGCGGGAAAGGAGCAAAACAGAATCAGCGGTTACAGCGCCTCAATCACGCCGTCCACCAGCCTGCGGAAGGTATCCTTCACACGGTTGCCGGTTTCCATAACCTCCTCGTGGTTGAGGGGCTGATCCAGAATGCCGGCGGCCATGTTGGTAATGCAGCTAAGCCCCAGCACCTTCATGCCGCAGTGACGCGCCACGATGGTTTCCGGCACGGTGGACATGCCCACGGCATCCGCGCCGATGATGCGCGCCATGCGGATTTCGGCAGGCGTTTCAAAGCAGGGGCCGTTGAGCCAGCAGTACACGCCCTGCTGCAACGGAATGCTCAGCTGCTGGGCGGTGGACAGTGCAAGCTTTTGCAGATCGCGGTCGTAGGCGCGGCTCATATCCGGGAAACGGGGACCAAACTCATCCAGATTGGGGCCGGTGAGCGGGTTTTTACCGGTCAGGTTGATGAAATCGGTAATCAGCATCAGATCGCCGGGCGCAAAGCTCAGGTTGACGCCGCCGGAGGCGTTGGTCACAATCAGCGTTTGCACGCCCAGCTTTGCCATTACGCGGATGGGCAGGGTAACGGTCTGCTGGTCGTAGCCCTCGTAGGAGTGGAAGCGGCCCTGCATCATGTACACGCGCTTGCCATGCAGCGTGCCCACCCACCAGCAGCCGGCATGGCCGGGCACGGTGGATACGGGAAAGCCGGGAATATCGGCATACGGAAGGCGCGTGGCGTTTTCCAGCGCATCCACATAGCCGCCCAGGCCGCTACCCAGGATGACGGCGATCTCCGCCCTGCCGCAGGCGGCCTCGATGGCGGCCGCGGCGGCGTTGATTTTGTCCAGATAGCTGTTGTTTTCCATCTCGAACACCCTTTCTGTTTTACAGGAGGTTTGCAAAGGATTCCGCGTTGAACCGCTCGGCACAGCCAAACAGCTGGGCCACAGTGGCGGCAATATCCGCATAGGTTTTGCGCGTACCAAGATCGGTCAGACCGCTCATGCCGGGATGCCAGCAAAGCACCGGCACATACTCGCGGGTATGATCGGTGCCGGTATGCACGGGATCGCAGCCGTGGTCGGCAGTCAGGATGAGCAGATCATCGCTGCGCATCAGCGCCTTGATTTCCTCCAGACGGGCGTCAAAGGCTTCCAGTGCCTGCGCATAGCCCCGGACATCGCGGCGATGGCCGTACACGCTGTCAAAATCCACCAGATTAACCAGCACCAGTCCTTCAAAATCGCGCTTCATCACACGAAGCAGCGCATCCACACAGGCGGGGTTGCCCGCGGCATGGTCGCTTTCGCAAAGGCCCTGCATGCAAAAGATATCCTCAATTTTGCCGATGCCCATGGTAAAAACGCCCTTGTCCTTGAGCACATCCAGCACGGTGCGCCCGCTTGGCGGCACGGAATAGTCGCGGCGGCGCGGCGTGCGCCGGAAGTGGCCCCTGCCCGTGCCCTCAAACGGACGGGCAATCACGCGCCCCACGCAGTGGTCGCCCTGCAGCAGTTCACGCGCGATTTGGCACATTTCGTACAGCTTTTGCGGCGGATAAAGGCTTTCGTGGCAGGCAATCTGGAACACGCTGTCGCCGGAGGTATACACAATGGGATAGCCCGTTTTCAGATGCTCCTCGCCCAGCTCATCCAGGATGGCCGTGCCGCTGGCCGGCCTGTTGCCCAGCGTGCGGGTGCCGATGGCCTTTTCAAACGCGCCGATCACCTGGGGCGGAAACCCGTTGGGATAGGTGGGAAACGGCTTATCCAGCCTGAGGCCCGTCAGCTCCCAATGGCCGGTGGTGGTGTCCTTTCCGGCGGAAAGCTCCGCCGCGCGCCCATAGGCGCCCGCGCCGTTCTGAGGCAGCCTGCCCCCCACATGGGGAATCAGGCCCAGGCCCATCTGCTCCATGTTGGGCAGATGAGGATGCTCCCGCTCGATGATATGCCCCAGCGTATTTGCGCCCGAGTCGCCATACTGCGCCGCGTCGGGCAGCTCTCCCGCGCCCACGCTGTCCAGCACGATCCAGAAAATTCGTTTCATCATGTCCTCCACGGGCTTACGCCCATTATCCCAGACGGATGCAGGCCGGGCCTACGGGACGGATATCCAGAATATTGCAGCTGTGCTGGCCAAAGACGGCCTCCATCCCGGCAACAAAGCTGGCAAGGCTCTTTTGCGGCACAAAGTTCAGGGTGGTACCGGCAAAGCCGCCGCCATGCACGCGCCATGCGCCGCTGCCGCTAAGCATGTTCTCGCTCAGCATCAGGCCCAGCGCCAGCTCCTGACGGTCGGATTTGGCGAAGATGTTTTGCAAATAGCAGTAGCTGGAACGGCCGCTGGCGATAATCAGGCGGAAGAAGGCCTCCAGATCATCGTTCTTGAGGGCGTCCACCTGCTCGGTTACGCGGCGGTTTTCGGCAAAGTAGTGGTAGGCGCGCATGATGGCGCGGTCGGCATGCGGAATGTTCAGGGACTTGCGCAGCTGCGGAATGGCCTGCATAAAGCTTTCGGGCAGCACGCGGCGCAGGCTGCTTTCGCCAAAGTAGGCGGCCACGGCGCGCATTTCGGCGGGCACGGCGGCGTAATCATCGGTCAGATCATCATGGCTTCCGCCGGTATTGACCACCACCAGCGCGTAGCCCCTGGCGGCAAAATCGTAGCTGACCGCTTGCAGCTCGGGATCTTCCTCCTTGAAATCCATGTACGCCAGCCCGCCCAGGGAGCTGGCCATCTGATCCAGCATACCGCAGGGCTTGCCAAAATACACGTTCTCGGCGTACTGGGAGATGCGGGCGCGCTGCTTGGCATCCAGAGCGTTGCCGCCGTTATACAGTTCATCCAGAATGGCGCACAGCAGCACCTCTACCGCAGCGGAGCTGCTCAGGCCGCTGCCGCCGCGCACGGTGGAGGTCATCACGGCGTCAAAGCCGCCGATGGCATAACCTTCCGCCTTCATCTTGCTGGCCACGCCGCGCACCAGCGCCGCAGTGGTGCCCTTTTCCTCCTCATGCACGCTCAAATCGCCCAGATCAACGCTCAAGGGGGCATAGCCTTCGCTATGAATGTTTACGATGCCGTCGCAACGCGGGCTAACCGCGGCCAGCGTATCCAGATTGACCGCCGCCGCAAGCACCCTGCCGCGGTTGTGATCGGTATGGTTGCCGCCGATTTCGGTGCGGCCGGGGGCGCTGATCATCAGCACCTGATCGGAATTGTTGACGATCTCCTCATGACGCTTGAGCAGGCGGGTATAGCGGGCGCTCTGGCTAACCAGCATGCCCTCGCGCTGGCCATAGATGTACGTAAGCTGTTTGACTACCTCGGGGGTTTTCAGCCGGCTGATCATCTGCGCGTACTTGTTCATCGTTCATCCCATCCTTATTTCTATGATGTTGTGCGTGCGAAATTGGATATCGAGCTTTGGTTCAGCGCTGAGCAATCTCCTGCCAGAAGGCGATCATTTCCTCAACGCCGCGTTCCACAAGGCCCTCCTGGAAGGCTGCCCTGGTTTCCTGGTTGATTTCCACCTCGCCCAGCACCATGCGCGCCAGCATTTCATCCACATAGCGCCCCAGCTGCATTTGCAGCTGGCCGACGTAGGCGTTCTCCTCAGTGGTGAGGGTATAGGTGGGGAAGGGCTGAACGGCGTACTGGCACAGCTGTTCAAGCTGGGCGTTCATGCGCTCCACGTTGTCCTCGTAATAGCGGTTGTTAAACTCGAGTGGGAACAGCCAGGGCATATCGCCCGTATCGTAGATGGTAAGCTGGCTCAGGCCGCTTACCCCCAGCGTTTCCACGCCGCCTACCCAGTCCCATCTGCCATCCTCGCGGAAATAGTAGCTTTCGCCCTCCACGCCCACCATGGCCTCAATCGCGCCTTCCTCGGTGTAAAGAACATCCACCCACCGAAGCAGCTCGGCGGGATCCTCGCAGGCGGAGGTGATGGCAAACGTGCCGCGGGTAATGGGGCCGACGAGATCCCGGTACACCTTTTTGCCCTCGTATTCAAAGGGACCCATCACGGTATAGCTTTCGGAGCTGGTGCCATAGGTGAGCAGGCTGATGGGAGAGGGAGCGAAAAACGCGCCGTAGGTAACGGCGGCTTTGCTGTCGGTTACGCGCCGCAGGGTATCCGCGGTCACAAAGCCGTCCGGGTCCAGCAGGCCGTCGGCGTACAGATCACGCAGGGTTTGGGCCATTTCAAAAAAGCTGTCCTCCTGCGGCCAGTAGTGCACCTGGCCCTGATCATCCAGATAGATGTTATAGTCGTTTGCCGTTACACCCCACGCATGGCCAAAAAACTTGAGCTCCCAGGGGCCCAGAAACAGCATGGGAATTTCATCCTTTTTGCCATTGCCGTTGGGATCGCGGTCGCGGAAGGCGGTGAGCACATTGCGCAGGCTTTCCATATCGGTGGGCATATCCAGCCCCAGCTTGTCCAGCCAGGCCTGGTTAATCCACATGGCATTCTGGGCCGGGAGTTGCTGAATGCACGGAAGCGCCCCCACCTTGCCGTTTGGCAGGGTGATGGCCTTGAGCCAGTCCGGATTGGCCTGAAGCAACGCCCACAGATTGGGCGCGTTTTCCTCCAACAGGGGCAGCAGATCGATCAACTGGCCGCTGTCGGTGTAGCGGATGAGCTCGTCCGTGGTAAGCGAAGCCTTGAACAGCACGTCCGGCAGCTGACCGCCGGCGGCAAACATGGCGTCCTTGGCCGCCTGCCACTTGGCCTGGTCATTGTACTGCTCAAAGGTAAAGCTCAGCCCTGTCCGGGCTTCCATGCGGGAAAAAAAGCCGTTGGTCGCCCAGTCGCGGGTGCTGTTTTCGCCGTCGAAGCCGGCCATGGTAAAAGTGGTCTGCGCCATGCCAAGCGCCGGAAGCAAAGCCAGCGCTACGCTCAGCAGCAAACCAAGAAAGCGTCGAAACATAGGACTTCCTCCAATGTTGCAAAAATTTTGCACAAAAAGTGCACATTGATTCATCTATTATACCTGATTTTGTGCATTTTGCAAAGCGTTTCAATACATTTTATCCACCGGAGCGCAAGGAAGGCTGCGCAAACCGGCGCAGAGCGGCATTAGCCGGGTGACGGTAAGACAGTAAAACATGAAAAGCGTGCACATGAGGTCACATCTTTTGCACTATGGGATAGCCGCAAAACGGCGCAAGGGATGCCTGCCCTTGTTCGGAACACAGTGGCGTAAATCGCTCCGGATATTTACAAGTACTGGGGTATTTTTCCTTACAGTGCGCATATACGCAGCGATCAGTGTAGAATTACGCCCTTGTATTTGTTTGACAAACTGGAATTTGTCGATTACAATACTACTTTTTCATTTGCGTGTGCATAAAGAATAACTTTAGGATTACGACACATAACCTTTTTCCAATCCTCTTTAAGCTCTACATTATTATCATAAGCGTCAAGAAAATCTATAGGCTCCAAATCGCCAACAAAACATAAACCATCATCCAAAATTAGAGAAATACTATCATTACTGTGACTTGGCGTAGATAAAATTTCACCTTCAATTCCTATGCCGTGAAGAAATGCTCTGCTTTCTTCACATTTAACCAAAACGGCATTTTCCTTGCTTATAGGCACATATTTTATATGCGCATCTCTGCTAAATATTTCATCAGAGAAATGAATATATTTGATTTGAGTATCAATCAGTAGAAGTTTAACCCCAAGTTTCATAAGTTCACTTATTAGACCTATATGGTCAGGATGGTAATGTGTTGCCAAAACATAAGTAATATCGTTAATTCTTATGTTTTGCTCTTTAATTGCCCTATAAAATGCAGGCAATGTTCCTGCATAATCAGTATCAACAAGCAAATTACCGCTTATTCCATGAATAAAGAATGTATTTGTATTACCGTATTTCAACTTATTTACCACAAACACCACCTCCACAACTTCCGATTCGTAGGACTGTTGATTCCATCTTATTCAGATAACAGGACCAGACACAAGAACAGCCAAAGTCGTGCATACTGCTGTAGCTGTAACTGTCATATAAACACCGCGTGTTCCGTCGCCGTCATTTTTTCGTCATCTCCATCAGCTCCACGCTTTGTCCGCCATAGTTTTCCGTCTGCATACGCCCTGTAGGCTGAAAGCCCATGTGCAGATAAAACAGGATGGCATGGGTGTTGGCGCACATCACCCAAAGGCGGACAGGCCCGCACCCCTGCTCCCGCAGGCTTTGAAGCGCCGCCTCCAGCAGCCTGCGGCCAAAGCCCTGTCCCTCCTTTTGCGGCAGCAGATGGAGGCTCACAATCTCGCCATAGCCCTGCCGCTCCTCCTCGCGGGGAAAGCCCAGCATGGCCGTGCCGATAAGCAATCCATCCTCAAACAGTCCCAGCGACGCGCCCGGATCGGCGTGCAGCACGGCACTCCAGCGGTCGTGGGTAAGCTTATCCAGAAAGCGTTGGGGCAAAATGCGCTGATAGGTTTGTTTCCAGCTCTGCGCGTACAGCTCTCCCACTGCCGCCAGATCGTCCCGCAACGTCAACGGACGGATTTCGATCATGCGCTTCATCTCCTTTTTCTCATTATACAGCAAACCGGCCTGAGAATGTACCTCAGGCCGGCGGAGTTTTTGGTTTGTTTACAAACAGGGTTTAATTTTGGAGTGCTTTTTGAAGAGCGGATGTAACCGTTTCGATGTCCGCATCCGTCAGGTAGGGATGCATGGGCAGGGAGAGAATGCGGTTGGTGGCCTCGATGGTGTTGGGAAAATACGCATCCGGCCAGTGACGGCTGGCGTAGGCCGTTTGCTGGTGCACGCCGCGCGGGTAGTAAACCATCGTGGGAATGCCCTGCTCCTTCAGCGTTTTCTGAACGCCGTCTCGCTGGCTGCGGCTTTCCAGCAGCACGCTGTACTGCGCCCAGCTGCTGGTGTAGCCCTCGGGAATCTTCGGGGTTTGAACCAAGCCCTCCAGCGCCTGGGTGTATTTCCGGGCCGCCTGGTTGATAGCGTCCAGCTCGTACTGCCGCAGGGCCTTCAGCTTTGGTAGCAGCACCGCCGCCTGCAGCGTATCCAGACGGGAATTCATGCCGATGCGCTGATTATCGTACTTGTCCTCCACCCCGCGCCCGTTGGCGCGCAGGGAGCGCAGCAGCGCATCCTCCTGAGCACTGTCCACAAAGATGGCGCCGCCGTCGCCATAGCAGCCAAGAGGCTTGGCCGGGAAAAACGATGTGGCCGCCGCATCGCCAAAGGAGCAGGCATGGCGGTTGCCAATCTGTCCGCCATAGCCCTGGGCGGCATCCTCCAGCACGCGCATGCCGTGCTTGCCTGCAATGGCGGCAATGCGGTCATGCGCGGCAGGCAGGCCAAAAAGATCCACAGGAATCACCGCAGCCGGGCGGTATTGGCCCTGCTGCTTTACGCGTTCGATGGCGGCTTCCAGCGCATCGGGGCACAGATTGAAGGTGCTCAGGTCGATATCCACGGGGATGACCTCCGCACCCACGGTGCTGGCGCACCCGGCGGTGGCAAAATAGGTAAAGTCCGGCACAAAAACCGCGTCGCCGGGCCCGATGCCCCAAAGCATCAGGGTAAGCACCAGCGCATCGGTGCCGTTTGCGCAGGTTACGCAATAGGCGCGGTTCACATCCTGCGCCAGCCGGGCCTCCAGCTCCGTCACCTGCCTGCCCAGAATAAACTGGCCGCTGGTAAGCACATCGGCCATACCGGCGTCAATCTCGGCCTTCAGCGCCTGATACTGCGCCCTGAGATCACGGAATTGCATGATTATCCTCCACCTCCCGAAGTCCCTCTCCGTGCGGCTCAAAATGCCGCCCGCAGCGGGAACAGATCCTTTGGCCGTGCAAAAGGTGGCCGCAGGTACACACAAAGCCGCGCACCCTGGCCGGCACCCCCAGCATAACCGCATGGGGCGGCACATCCGTTGTGACCACCGCGCCCGCGCCGATCATGGCGCAGCGTCCGATGCGGTGGCCGCACACGATGGTGGCGTTTGCGCCGATGGAAGCGCCGTCCTCCACCGGGGTGGGCACAAAATGCTCATGCCCCTTGGGATACAGCGCGCGCGGGGTAAGGTCGTTGGTAAAGACGCAGCTGGGGCCGCAGAAAACGCCGTTGCCCAGCGTAACGCCCTCATAGATGCTTACATTGTTCTGCAGCTTGCAGCCGTCGCCGATCACGGTGCGCTGCCCCACATAGGCGTTTTGCCCGATGGAGCAGTTGCGCCCGATTCGGGCGGTACCCTCAATGTGGCAAAAATGCCACACGCGGGTGCCTTCGCCGATCTGCGCGCCCTCGTCCACCACGGCGGTGGGATGGATGGATATGCTCATCGGCCAAACCGCCCTTCAAAATCGGTGGTGGCGCAGTCCCCCAGCGGCAGCTGCACAGGGCGGTGCTCCGCGGCGGATTTGTAAATGGCCAGCACCAGCTCCAGCGCGCGCATACCGGCGCGGCCGTCCACATAGGGCGCACGGCCGGTGCGGATGGCATCCGCCACATCCGCGTACAGCGGGGTGTGGCCGTAGCCGTACACATTGGGCGGATTTTCGCAGAACTGCTGCTTGATAAGGGCAGGGTCGCCGCGTCCATCGCGGAAATCCCACTCTTCAATGATGTTTACGCTCTTGCCGCCGGCCTTTACGGTGCCGTTTTCGCCAAACAGGTAGAGCGTTTCTTCCAGATTATGGGGATAGATGCTGGTGGTGCCTTCGATCATGCCATACGCGCCGCTGGCAAACCGCACCAGCGCCAGGCCCAGATCCTCGGCCTGGATGTACGAATGGGCAAGGTTATCGGTGTAGGCCATTACCTCAGTCACCTCATCGCCCATCATCCAGCGCAGCAGGTCGATATTATGGATGCACTGGTTCATCAGCGCGCCGCCGTCCTGCGCCCAGGTGCCGCGCCATCTGGCCTGCTCGTAATAGGCCGGGCCGCGGTTCCAGCGGATGTGCGCCGCGCCGTGCAGCATGCGCCCAAAGCGCTGCTCCTCCACGGCGGAACGGATTTTGCGGATGGATTTGTTAAAGCGGTTCTGATGGCAGGCGCACAGTTTGAGCCCAAGCCGGTCCGCCTCGTCCACCAGCGCACGCGCATCCTTCATGGAAAGGGCAATGGGCTTTTCAATAATCACATGGCTGCCCGCGCGCAGCACATCCAGACCGATGCGCGCATGCTCGCCGCTTTCGGTGGCCACGGCGCACAGCTGAGGCTGCTCCCGGCGCAGCATTTCGCGGTAATCCGTATAGCGGCGCACAAGCGCGCGCTGCTGCGGCGGCACGGGCTCCAGCACCGCCTCCATGCGCTGCGCCACGGGATCGCACACGGCACACAGCTCCAGCTCATCCGCGTTGTTCAGCGCCGCCGCAATATGGTTGGGGGCAATGCGTCCGCAGCCGATCAGCGCATAGCGAAGCTTCTGATTCATGTTGAAAACTCCTTTGGCGGATGGCTTAGAGCACGCGGATGTTATCGCGCTTTTCAATCTTCTTCATCACGTTTTTCGTGTCAAAAATCAGGCTGGCGTTTTGCGCCACCAGTTCATAATCCACATGGGTATGGGCGGTGGTAATCATCACCAGGTCGGCCTCCCGGAGCACCCCGGCGGTCAGCTCGGTCAGTCCCTTTTCCACCGTGCCGTGCTCGCGGTATTCGGAGATGTAGGGATCGTAATAGGTTACCTGTGCGCCGCGCTTTTTAAGCGCCTCGATCACGCGGATGGCAGGAGACTCGCGGTAGTCGTCGATATCCTGCTTATAGGCAACGCCCAGTACCAGCACCTTCGCGCCGTTCATGGCCTTTTTGCACTCGTTGAGCGCCTCCATGGCACGATCCACGCAGTATTCGGGCATGCGGTCGTTGATCATCATGGAGCTTTCGATCATGCTGGTATGGAAGCCGTACTCGCGCGCCTTCCAGCTGAGGTAGTAGGGATCCAGCGGAATGCAGTGCCCGCCCAGGCCGGGGCCGGGATAGAAGGCCTGGAAGCCGTAGGGCTTGGACTTGGCCGCATCCACAACCTCCCAGATGCTGATGCCCATGCGGTCACACAGCATGGCCATTTCGTTGACCAGGCCGATGTTTACGTTGCGGTAGGTGTTCTCAAGAATTTTTTCCATCTCCGCAACGGCGGGGCAGCTTACGCGGTGCACGGGGGCTTCCAGCACGGCCTCGTACAGGGTAGCGGCGATATCGGTGCACTCGGGCGTGCAGCCGCCCACCACCTTGGGGGTGTTTTTGGTTTTATAGATCAGGTTGCCGGGATCCACGCGCTCGGGCGAGAAGGCCAGATAAAAATCCTCGCCGCACTTGAGGCCGCTCTTTTCCAGAATGGGCTTGACCAACTCCTCCGTGGTGCCGGGATAGGTGGTGGACTCCAGCACCACCAGCATATCCTGATGCATGTGGGGCATGATGCTCTGGGCAGAGGAGCGCACATAGCTGATATCCGGCTGCTGATGAGCGTCCAGAGGGGTGGGCACGGCAATGCACACGCAATCGCACCGAGCCACGGAGGCAAAATCCGTGGTAGCGCGCAGATAGCCCTCGCGCACAATGCGCTCCAGATCGCTATCCACCACATCGCCAATATAGTTATGGCCCTGATTGACCATATCCACCTTCTGCTCCTGCACATCAAAGCCGATGACATGAAAGCCTGCCTTGGCCTTTTCCACAGCCAGCGGCAGCCCGACATAGCCAAGGCCCACCACGCCCAGCGTTACCGTGCGATCCAGAATCTTTTGTTTCAAAACAGACATGCCGTTCTCTCCTCTTATACATTTGGGGGTTCTCTGCGGGAAAAAGGGAATCCGGCGCACACACCGCTTCCAACTATGTATCTTACTGCAAAATGCGCCAGAAGTCAATCAAAGGGCTGCAGGAGCGCGCTTTTGTTTGTTACGGTTTGTTCATATCTCCTTGCAGGATTTTTCTCCCGCCCTGTCGAACCTTATCACTACAAAGCAGCAAGAGGGAAAAGAAAGCCGTGCGGGCATTGATCGCCTGCCCGCAGCGTATTGATTTTTGGGAAAGGAGCGTGGTTCCGTTGGCACCCGCATTTTTTGACCATTCCCCCGCGCAAAGGCTGATTTCGTTCATAAAGGAGTAAGAAACATGAAGACGACCATCACCGCCAAAAATATGGTAGTAACTCCCGGCATCACCGACCGCATCATGCGCAAGGTTTCCAAAATGGGGCGCTATCTCGACCAGAATACCGAGATCTTTGTTCGCCTGATCCGCGAAAAGAACAACCGCCGCACCTGCGAAATTACGGTGCCCGTTGGCGGCGTTACGCTGCGCGCCGAGGCCACCAACGATGATAACCTGTATGTAAGCATCGACCAGGCGCTGGCCAAGCTGGAACGCCAGATTCACAAGCACCGCACCAAGCTGGACAAACGCCTGCGCGAGGATGCGTTCAGCCCCGCCGAGCTGGAATACGATGCCGATTCCGCCCCCACCGCCGAGGAAACCGAGCGCAAGGTGGTACGCCGCAAGACCTTCCCGGTACGCCCCATGAGCGTGGAAGACGCCATTTTGCAGATGGAGCTGCTGGGACACAGCTTTTTCGTATTTGTCAACGTGGAAACCGACCGTACCAATGTGCTCTATCTGCGCAAGGATGGCGATCTGGGCCTGATGGAGCCGGAAGCCTGATTGATGGCCGTCTGAACCTGTCAGCCTCCATAACCGGCGCGGCGCTTTGCCGCGCCGGATTTTCATCACAGCAAGGAGTTTTGAACCATGCGTCCTTTTCTGAGCAACGCGCACACGCATTCCACCTTCTGCGACGGCAAAAACACGCCGTTGGAAATGATCGCCGCCGCCAAAGAGCTGGGCTTTGTCAGCCTTGGCTTTTCGGGGCATGCCAGTCCCGGCTTTGAAAGCGCCTGGTGCATGCCCGCACAGCGGCACCCGCAGTACATGCAGGCCATCCGCGATCTGCAGCCCTCCACGCAGGGCGTGCGCATCTGGTGCGGCTACGAGGTGGACGCCATGACCCCGCCCGAGCTGCTCGACGAAACGCGCGAGGCGGATTACCGCATCGGCTCCATGCATTATTTTGTTGCCCGGGCAAAGGCGCCGCAGGCGGATGGCCGGCCGGAAACCCTGCGTCAGTATCTGGACGAGGTGTTTGCCAGGGACGGACTGGCCCTTGCAAGGCGCTATTATGACATTCTGGCCGAATTCATCAACCGCGAACGTCCCGATATCATCGGCCACTTTGACCTGATCCGCAAAAACGCGCAGAAAATTCAGCTGTTTGATGAAACCAGCCCCGCCTACCGCAAAATAGCGCTTGACGCGCTGGAGCGTATTTTCCCAAGCGGCAGTGTGCTGGAGGTAAACACCGGCGGCGTTTCGCGCGGCTACCTGCCCACCCCCTACCCCACGCTGGAATTGCTGTGCGCATGGCGCGAGATGGGTGGCCGGGTCACCGTTACCTCCGACTGTCACGATTGCAACCTGCTCAACTGCGCCTTTGACCAGGCGATGGACCTGATCCATCAGGCCGGCTTCCAAAGCGTTCTCCGGCTGGGCACGGGCGACCGTCTGTGGGATGAAATCGAAGTTGAATAAACAAAATAGGCGAGCAGAAACCTGAAAGTCACAGGGATCTGCCCGCTTTTTTTCTAACCAAAGCCAAAAACAGGGCTGTTGCAGCATTTTTGCCTGTGCAACAGCCCCATCAGGTTGTTGGATATTCAGCTTAACCTCCCAGATAGGCGGCCCGCACACGGTCGTCCGCCAGCACCTCGGCCGCAGGGCCGGACATGCTGATCTGGCCGGTACCCAGCACATAGGCGCGATCCGCGATGGACAGCGCCATTTGCGCGTTCTGCTCCACCAGCAGGATCGTGGTTCCGGCCTGATGAAGCTCCTTGATGATATCAAAGATCTGCTCCACCAGAATGGGTGCCAGACCCATGGAGGGCTCATCCAGCATGAGCAGCTTGGGCTTGCTCATCAGTGCGCGTCCCATGGCCAGCATCTGCTGCTCGCCGCCGGACAGGGTGCCCGCAATCTGCTTTTCACGCTCGCGCAGGCGCGGGAAACGGGTGAACACGTTTTCGATGGAGCCGTCAATTTCGCTGTTGGGCCGGGAAAACCCACCCATTTCCAGATTTTCGCGCACGGTCATCTGCTGGAAAACGCGGCGGCCCTCGGGGCACAGCGCCATGCCGTTGTACACCATTTTGCTGGCGGGCATGCCGGTAATGTTTTTGCCGTCAAAGGTGATCACGCCCTCGCGGGGCTTGAGCAGCCCGGCGATGGTGTTGAGGGTGGTGGATTTGCCCGCGCCGTTTGCGCCGATCAGGGTTACAATCTCGCCCTCCTCCACCTCAAAGGAAATGCCCTTGATGGCGTGGATCGCACCGTAGTACACGTGGATATTGTCAACCTTCAGCAGGCTCATCGTCAATCCTCCTTCCGCTTGCCCAGATAGGCTTCAATCACGGTAGGGTTGGACTGGATCTCGCTGGCGGTGCCCTTGGCGATGATCCGGCCGTAGTTGAGCACGCAGATGCCCTCGCAGATACCCATGACCAGGTTCATATCGTGCTCGATGAGCATGATGGCAATCTGGAACTGATCGCGGATTTTGATGATGTTTTCCATCAGCTCCTCGGTTTCATGCGGGTTCATGCCGGCGGCGGGCTCGTCCAGCAGCAGCAGCTTGGGGTTAGTGGCCAGGGCGCGCACAATTTCCAGCCTGCGCTGCGCGCCATAGGGCAGCGATCCGGCCTGCTTGTCGGCCATATCCTGCATATCAAAGATGGACAGCAGCTCCAGTGCCTTCTGGTGCTGGGCCTTTTCCTGCTTCCAGTAACCCGGAAGGCGCAGGATGCCCGTTGCCATGTTGTAGCGGATCTGGTTGTGCAATCCGATGCGCACATTGTCCTCTACCGTCATGTTGCCAAACAGGCGAATGTTCTGGAACGTGCGGGCAAT
The DNA here is from genome assembly GCA_016297535.1 of Clostridia bacterium. Taxonomy (GTDB): domain Bacteria; phylum Bacillota; class Clostridia; order Christensenellales; family Aristaeellaceae; genus Limiplasma. The sequence continues at coordinate 19,745 of JAEDGL010000022.1, forward strand.
GCCCAGCTTGCTGGCCTGCGCCGCATTCAGCCCGGCGGTGTCCTTGCCATCCAGAATCACCACGCCGTGGGTGGGCTGGTACACCTTGGTCAGCAGGTTGAAAACGGTGGTTTTGCCTGCGCCGTTGGGGCCGATGAGTCCGGCGATCTCTGTGGCGCCAATGGTCAGGTTAAAATCCTCAACGGCCTTCAGACCGCCAAATTCAATGCCCAGATGGCGCGTTTCCAGCACGGGGCACTTGTCCACATCGCGCTCGGGTACAATGGAATGGCTCGGAACCGGAACCATTTTGGTATCGGATTTTCGTTTCTGCGTCATGCCGCATTCCCCTCCTTGCCGTTTTTCGCTTTACGGGCAAATCTGGCCTTGACGGCGTTCAGTCTGGAAGCCAGGAACGGGCTGTTGGTGGCAAGCATCACGGCAATCAGCACCACGGCGTACACCAGCATGCGGTAGTCGCTGAAGGCGCGCAGCATCTCCGGCAGAATGGTTAACAGCGTAGCCGCGATGATGGAGCCGCGAATGTTGCCAATGCCGCCCAGCACCACAAACACCAGCACCAGAATGGAGGTGTCAAACTTGAACTTGGCTGCCGTTACGGAGGAGATGTTCAGACCGTACAGCGCACCCGCCATACCTCCCAGCACAGCGCTGGTTACAAAGGCCATCATCTTGTACTTGGTCACGTTGATGCCCACGGATTCCGCCGCTACACGCGCATCACGGATGGCCATGATGGCACGTCCGGAGCGGGAGTTGATCAGGTTGAGCACCACGAACAGGGTAAACAGCACCAGCGCAAAGCCCATGACAAAGGTGGAGATCTTATCCACGCCCGTTGCGCCTGCGGGGCCGTTGTAGATGATCCTGCCGGGCAGGTTGGGGTTGTTAAAGTTCATGTACAGCCTGCCTTCATCAATGGAGAAGTACAGGCAGTTAAGCACATTGCGGATGATCTCGCCAAACGCCAGCGTAACAATGGCCAGATAGTCGCCGCGCAGACGAAGCACGGGAATACCGATCAGCACGCCCGCGATACCGGCAAAGATACCGCCGGTGATGAGGGAGAGGATCAGACGAACAGCTTCGTTTTCCATCTGGAATCGGCTGGCCAGCCACGTGGACATGATAATGCCGGAGAACGCGCCCACACTCATGAAACCGGCGTGCCCCAGGCTTAGTTCGCCGGAGATGCCGACGGTCAGATTGAGGGACACAGCCATCACAATGTACACACAGATGGGTATCAGCTGGCCCTTGAGGGATCGGCTCATCTTGAAGCCGTCAATGGAACCGGACAGCGCCAGCTGGCAGATGAGGAACGCAGCGATCACGATGCCGTAGGTGATGAGATTGTTGATGAAATTCTTTTTGGATCTGCTCATACGCACCTCACACCTTCTCATGTGCCTTGCTGCCAAGCAGACCGGTGGGCTTGACAAGCAGCACAATAATCAGCACGCCAAACACCAGCGCGTCGCTCAGTTCGGTGGAAACATAGGCTTTGCCGAGAATTTCGATCACACCCAGCAAAATGCCACCGAGCATCGCGCCCGGGATGGAGCCGATGCCGCCGAAGACTGCCGCCGTGAATGCCTTGATGCCGGGCATGGAGCCGGTGGTGGGCATCAGCACCGGATAGGTGGAGCACAGCAGCACACCCGCGATGGCCGCCAGCGCAGAGCCGATGGCAAAGGTGACGGAGATCGTCAGGTTCACGTTGATGCCCATCAGTTGCGCTGCGCCCTTGTCCTCCGATACGCCGCGCATGGACTTGCCCATCTTGGTTTTGCTGGTAAACAGTGTGAGGGCGATCATGATCACGATGTTGGCAAGAACGGTGATGATCGCCTCCGCAGAGATGATCAGCTGTCCATTCAGCAGGGAGATGGATTGCAGATCAATCACAGACGGGAAGCTTTTGGGGTTTGCGCCCCATACCAGCAGCGCAATGTTCTGCAAAAGGTAGCTCATACCGATGGCGGTGATCAGAACCGCCAGAGACGTGGCCTGACGCAGGGGCTTATAGGCCAAACCTTCGATCAGCACGCCCAGCACCGTGCACACCACCATGGAGATCACTACGGCCAGAACAGGCGGCATGTTCCACCCATGCACTGCGCTGAAGGTGATATAGGCGCCAATCATGATGACGTCGCCATGGGCAAAGTTCAGCATCTTGGCGATGCCGTAAACCATGGTATAGCCAAGGGCAATAATGGCATAGACGCTTCCCAGACTTATACCATTGAGCAGATGGGACAGCAGGGATACCATTCCTTCACAACCTCTCCATCAAAATACCATAAGGTAATCAACATCAAACAGCCGTTTCGGGGGCTGTCTGGGGTTGATTACCTTGTGTGTGCTGTTCTGTCTGCACAGAAAACCGTCCGGCTCCTGCCTCCGTGACAAAAGCCGGACGGGAACCGTCAAACCTTACTCAACCTTGACGTAGATACCGTCCTGGATCACGTACACAGCGGGAGTCTTGGTGACTTCGCCGGTGGTGGCCCAGGTCAGCTCGCCGGTCAGGCCGCTCACCTGCAGGGTGGCAAACTGCTCGATCAGCATTTCGCAGGCGTCCTCGGGAGAGGTTTCGCCGTTGATGCCGCCGTTCTGGGAAGCGGCGTACAGGGCGTAAACGCCGTCGTAAGCGTCAGCCGCAAACTGGTTGGGCTCCTCGCCGTAGGCAGCCACATACTGCTTAACAAAGGACTGGATCTTCTCCTCCTGAGAAGAAGCAGCAAAGGGAGTCAGCAGCATCAGGCCTTCCGCCAGAGTCTTGTCGAAACCTTCCAGGGTCAGGATGCCGTCCATGCCGTCGCCTCCGAAGAAGACGGGAGCATACTCAACAGCCTTGGCCTGAGCCAGGATCAGGGAAGCGGGGGTGTAGTAGATGGGCAGGAACACCAG
>JAEDGL010000023.1 GCA_016297535.1 Clostridia bacterium
CTATGTTATAGAATATAACAAAAATTTCGATTCAACAGTTACTTATACAGCATCACAAACAAGCTCGATAGCAGCGCAAAGTCCCACGTCAACACCAAAAAAAGCCAACACTACTAAGCCCGTTGCGACGCCTACAGCAACACCTAAGCCAACCGATCCATGGCCCTCGTTGGACGCCAGCAGCGTTAAGTACAACTACGCGAACTCCGTCGGCAAAGATTTTTACCTTGAAGGATACGCGGAGCTGGACGACTATTACAATTGGGCCTACGATGACTATGAAAAAGATTTCTTCTGTATGCGCGTTAAGCCCGAAGGAAAGTACTCCAGCGATGCGTGGTATATCTATTTTAGAAGAACTTCGTTTAAAAAGTTGTACGATGATGCGCTAAAGTATGGAAGCGTTACCGTTGAGCTAACATGCAACATCACCGCTTACGAAAAAGGACAAAACAATATGGCACAAGCGCTAAGAGTAAGTTGGTGGCATTAAGTACACTGTTCTTAACAAAACCGTGATTTTCTCAAAATTCTTTTCAAAATGCTATTGACAACTTTGTAATTACATAGTAGAATGTCATTACAAAGTTGAAAGGAGGTGCAACTTTGGGGCCTAAGCCCGGTCAAAAATTGACAGATAATCCAAAGGATTTCCTGCTACAGGTTCGCATCGATCAAGAAACAAAAAAAGACCTTGACCAATGTGCAGAAGAACTTGGACTCAACAGAAGCAAGATTGTCCGCATGGGGATCCAGATGGTAAAAGAGTCAATTAAAAAATAACCGAACGCCCCCACTCGACAAAGTTAGTGCGTTACGGTTATCGGAAGACCCACATCCACAAGGGGACGGGGTAAAACTATTATACCCCTCCCTACGTGGAATTGCAAGTCAAAACATGCCGTTAATGTACGGTTTGTTTGCTCACCAACGCATGGGAGTATCCAAAAGCTGATGGAACAGTCCAACACAGACAAGTTCATACGCATCAACGAGATGAACTTTTATGCCAAATACTACGAGACCCTTGAGATGGCCAAAACGAAGCGCCGAACTCCCTACGCCTGCCGGCACTCCACTGCAACAGCCCTCGCTCTCCACCCTGACATTCCCCCAGCCGTTATTTCGCGTATCCTCCGCCACTCCGCGCAAATGACCGAGCACTACACGCACCCCGACAACACCGAAGCACTCAAGGCTGTCAACAAACTCAAACCAGAAGAACAAAAAAGCGATGGCGCATGATGCCAACGCTTTTTTTATGCTCCCCAAAACAACCTCATGTTTTGTCTCAAATGATAGCCTGTGTGCACCCTATTTTCTTGTACCCCTTTTTGTACCCCTTAGAACGTAATTTACTGCAATTTTCCACCAGAAAAGCTCCCCTCAGCCTCCCAATTACTCTTTCCAGACAAAAGAAAAAAGCCTTGCAAACCGTTGATTTACAAGGCTTTGGCGCAGAAGGAGGGATTTGAACCCTCGCACCGGTTATCCCAGTCTACTCCCTTAGCAGGGGAGCCCCTTCGGCCACTTGGGTACTTCTGCACGGTGGACGGTATATACCTTTGCTCCTCCACAAAAGAGAAGCTGGCGGAGAGAGAGGGATTCGAACCCCCGGTACCTCTCGGTATCACTGGTTTTCAAGACCAGCGCCTTAAACCGCTCGGCCATCTCTCCTTGTCAGAACCAGCGAAAATAATTATAGCAGAATTCCAACATACCGTCAACCGTTTTTTTCAAAAATATGAAGATTTATTTCCCGGCTTTGGTAGCAACGCGTTCCATAATGGCAGCATTAACCTTTTGACGAAGCCGGGTCAGATAGCTCTGCTCGTGCGGATAGGTTGCAAACGTTAGTCCTTCTCCGGCCTCTTCATCAATCAGGCGGTTCACAAAATCCCGGTTTTCCAGACCGGCAAGCAGTTCAAAAGCGCGCAGGTCCTGGAGCGCATCACGGGTAACCGCCATGCGGATGGATTCCAGGGGCTGGCCATCCGGGCCGGGATAAACCTGGAAGGGATCGCCAGCGGGCACGAAGCCATCGCCATCTGTTGAGAGGTAGGGATTGAGAGGATAATCCGAATACTGCGCATTGTAGAAGTTGAAGCCCCAGTGCAGGAAGCCCTGAATATGATACTTAAACAGCTGTGCCGCCAGAACGCGGTTGCGTGCGGAGGGCATTGCAATAAACATGTTGGATACATCCTTGTATTGAGAGCAGCAGTAATAAACCCAGAGACCCGGAACCTTTTCCTGGATAAATTTCTCCACATGATTGCTGGCAACAACGGGATGATCCACCGTTCCCTGCTGGTAGAAATCAAAGCTGCTGAGCGCATCCATGATGAAGCTGTCCTTGAGCAGCGGAAGCACCTGTTCTCTGGCGGCGCGATAGTCCTCCAGCTGTTCTTCCCTGGGCTCGTCGGAAATGTGCCAGCGAGTGTACTGTTCTACGCCCTCTTCCTTGAGCACCTTGCGTATGGCAGGAATATATACGTTCAGGAAAGCATAGTACTCCGGGCTGGTCGCCTGAGTTTCCCAGCCAAAAATCTGGCGGTATTCCCCATCGACGGTCGCCATAATCTTGGGCGCATGCTGCGCGCCCCACTGGGTGTAGAGATGGGCCATCTCAAAATATTTGATGCCGCAGCGCTTGCACATGGCAATCCACCTGTGCAGCTTTTCCATTTCAAAACGATAAACGCCTTTTTCAAGATACACGTCCACCAGCTGCGTGGTCGGGCGCTCGCCGCCAACACGCGTATCCAGCGGAGGCGTGTGAATGGGCGTAAGCATCATATTGATTCCGCCGGAAACAGCCTTCTGGACAAAGTTTTCAATGGTGCGCCAATGTGCTTCGCTGAATATCTCCTGGTGGTAATAGTCGGACAGGCAATCGCAATAAAGCCATTTGGTATGGATCAGCTTTTGAGGCGGAAGCATCGCATCCAGAACGGTGATTGTTTCCGTTGCTTCCACCGATGTGCCATCCTCCCCGATCAGCCTTATGCCAACGGGGTACACACCCGCTGCCAGCTCTCCGCGAGGATCAACCTCTACCCAGAGCGTATCCCACTGTCCAAAACGGGCTCTCATCGTGTGCGGGCCGATTTCGCGCAGCAGATCGGGATACAGCCCGGCGTTTTTTCTTAAATAATATTCATCGCTGTCCACAGGCGCTGCAAACCGCACAGGAACATGCTCAACCTGCCGGATGTGCACATAGGCAGCAATCGGCGAATCAATCTCAAGGGACACATACATTCGGTTTACTTGCTCACGCAGCGTATACGCAACCTGAAAAGACATGATTTCATTGCGAAAACCTTCAACCATCAAAGCTTCTTCGGATGGTTCCTGGTCCAGAAACACCTTTTCAAGAGATGATATCAATTTAATTTGCAGTGCAGACATTTTTGCTTCCTCCATTAAAGCAGTGCTTTTGTTTTGCAACAGCTTTTTTGCTGTTACTTGAATGCAGGGTATTTATATATTCGTTTGGAAAAGGAAAAATCCTTCCAGGCAGACTACCGTTGCCATGTAAAGCATTTTCTGCTATAATATTCCAAACCGCATGAAAAATGAGGGATACAAATGAAAGAAGCATTGGATTTCGCACAATGCCTAACCAAGTTGATGGAAAAGCATCAGTTGACATTGGGCAGGCTTTCCGCGCTTGTTGGAAGCAGAGCAGATGTCAAGCAAATGATGGGCGGTAAAGCAAGCTACATCAAGCAGAAAAGGCTTTATGAAAAGCTTGAGGAAAGCCATATTTTTGACAGCGATGATTATGAGCAGCTTGCACTGTCGATGGAAATCAGCCGGGTCGGGATGGAACGGTACCGGTTTCAGCAGGCCATAGCCGAAATTTTATCCGGAGAACACCCCGGGGCAGATCATGAGATGATCATCAACGGAAACAAAACGCTTCGTGAGCGGATGACTCCGCTTTTTCAGGCTGAAAAAATTGAGATTCTTTGCTTCAACTCCTGCTTTCACTCGCTTTTTCATGCGCTGGCGCCGCTGTTTGCAGATGCACAGCGTGATATTTCCATGCGGCACTTTATTCAGCCCGGCGGCCGCATCAGCGCGTCGGCGGAATACGTGGCCGCCGTCATGCCTGTTCTTTTTGACGAACGGTATTTATCCTATTACTGGCCTCAGACGCCGGGCTCCAAAATACCATGCATCGGCGGCAATCAGCTTTTGATTCGCGCGGTCATCAAAAACAAAACCAGGGAGTTTGTTCTGATCTTTACCGACGAGCAAACCGCTTATGAGCTTCCCAGAGCATCCTCCTGTCAGATGTATTCGTTTATCAGCAAAGTGCTGCAGGAGGTGCAGGCGCAGCCTGTTGCCATTAAGGAGCCAAGCCCGTACAAGGTGGATTACGCCTCGCTGTGCATGACCTTTCTAAGCCATGAACTGAACCGTGCCACCTATTATTTTGGCTTTGATACGTGCTTTCAGCAGACGCCAACCGAGATTGCCATGGCGGCGTTTCGCGATAAAGGCCTGCTCTCCTGTGCGGAAACCTCGTACATTATCAACAGCACGCTTTCCCTGCATGAACAGCGCTATCAAAACCAGTATCGAAAAAAGAAGCCGACTTACTGTATTCTGTCCAGAGCCGGATGCGAGCATTTTTTGAAAACCGGGAAAGCATCCGACCACTTTGTTGGGTTTCGTCCCTTTACACCTGAGGAACGCAAAGTGATCTTTGGAAATATGCTTGAGGCGGCACGTCAGAACCGCCATTTCACTCCGTTGCTGCTCAAATGTACCGACTGCACATACCGGTATAATCTGGTATGCTATGAAAAGCTGGGCATTTCAATCAATGCCAGGGACACTGATTATGATATCTCCAAAGGCTACCGGTCTGTTTTTCTGATGCTCCCCGAGCTAACCAAGCAGTACATAGCGTTTTATCTGAATGATCTGGTTCCCACTCAATGCTATTCACGCTCACAGAGCCTGGAGTTTCTGGAAGAGATCTATCTTGATTTTCTAAATGAAAATCAATTGCAAAATTAAGCAAAAGCATCTTCGGAAGCAGCGCTCCGAAGATGCTTTTGAACAGGATTATTTTTTCTTTCCCGTTAGCGTGCCCATCAACCCGCGGGTCAAAGAGCTGGTTAACGTGCGGGTAGCCGTGGAAATGGCGGTATTCTTGATTCGTCCTAAAACGCTGTTGTTAAAACGCGCGCGCTCCGCTCTCTCCTCGCGCAGTTCATCCGCACGCTGGCGGCGCTCCTCCATCATGCGTTCCTTTTCAGCCCGGGCGGCTTCTTTCTCTGCCTTTGCCTGTTCGGCAGCCAGCTTCTTGGCTTCCTTTTCATTTACCGCAGGCTGTACGGGCCGGTACTGACCGCTGGCAGGATCAAAGCTCATTGTCATCAGCTGCTGCTGATAAGTACCCGAGGTAGGATCATAAACAAGCACCATCTGCTGCACAGGCGCAGCGCCTTGCGCAGCAACGGAAGGCGCTGCAGGAGCAGCAGGCGTAGCGGGAGCGGCAGGAGCCACAGAGGGCATCGTTTCCAGTTGCTTTTGCACATAGGTGCCGGTAGCGGGATCAAACACCATAAAGCCCTGCGGCGGAGCAATCGGCCGGGCAGTGGTCTGCACCACAGGCTGCTGAACAACAGGGGCCTGCATTACAGGGGGCTGTACGGCCTGTGCTGCCTTGGACATACGGCCTACCAGATATTCGTAAGCGCTTTCTCGATCAATCATCTGCTCGTAAACGCCGCGGAAGGGGCTGGTTTCGATGAAGGTTTTCCTGAGCTCTGCGCTGATGGTACCGATATAGCTTTGCGGCGGAAGAATGGTAGCGCGGGTAACAATGCCGGGCGCCCCGTTTTCATCCAGGAAGGAAATAAGCGCTTCGCCGGTTTTAAGCTGAGTAATGGCTTCTTCGGTATCAAACGAGGGATTGGCACGGAAGGTCTGCGCAGCCACCTTAACGGCCTTCTGATCCAGCGGCGTATAGGCGCGCAACGCATGCTGCACGCGGTTGCCAAGCTGGCCAAGCACGCTCATGGGAATATCGCAGGGGTTTTGAGTAATGAAATACACGCCCACGCCCTTGCTGCGGATCAAGCGCACAATCTGCTCGATTTTATCCATCAGCTGTCTGCTGCAGTCGTTAAACATCAAATGCGCTTCATCAAAGAAAAACACCATACGCGGTTTTTCCAGATCGCCTGCTTCTGGCAAAAGCTCATAGAGCTCGCTGAGCATCCACAGCATAAAGGTGGAGTACATCAGTGGGTTCAAAAACAGCTTGTCGCAGGCCAGAATGTTGATAAAACCACGGCCGTCTTCATCCAGCTGCATCCAGTCGGACAGTTCAAGCGCAGGCTCGCCAAAGAACCTGTCTCCGCCCTGGTCTTCCAGCACGGCGATGGCGCGCTGAATCGCGCCAATGGAGGCCTTGCTCACATTGCCGTACTGAAGGGTATACTCCCCCGCTTTTTCGCCCACATAGGCAAGCATCGCCTTGATATCCTTAAGGTCAATCAATAGCATGCCTTCGTCATCGGCTACCCGGAACAAAATGCTGAGCACGCCGGCCTGGGTTTCGTTCAGGCTGAGCATGCGCGCAAGAAGCATGGGACCCATTTCACTTACCGTTGTACGCACAGGATGCCCCTGCTCGCCATACACATCCCAAAATACAGTCGGATAGCTGTCATGCTTGAAATCGGCCACCCCGGTTTGAATCAGCCGTTCGGTGATTTGATCCGTCTGCTCTCCGGGCTTTACCATACCGCTCAGGTCGCCCTTGATATCACCAAGGAACACCGGCACGCCCATGTCGGAGAAACTCTCTGCCATTACCTTAAGGGTGATGGTCTTGCCCGTGCCTGTGGCGCCGGCAATCAAACCGTGACGGTTGGCCATTTGGGGAAGAAGCATCGCAGGCTGGTAATCAGCGCCGGTGCCCACCCAAATACGGTTGTCGTACAGCATTTCTTTTTTCCTCCCTTGCAAATTTGTTTTTATTTTACAACAATTGGTTCGGCTTCGTCAATCTTTTTCACAGGTCATTGATCGTTTTCTGTATGGCCTAAACAGGCTTTGCATGGTATAATCAATACGCTCTTGCAGGAAAGGAAGTATGGAATGAATATCTGCGAAATTTTGTGTCGTGAATTTCAGCTCAGGGTGCCCCAGTGTGAAAACGTGCTTCGCTTGATCGATGAAGGTAATACCATTCCCTTTATCGCACGCTACCGCAAGGAACAGACCGGCTCACTGGATGATCAGGTGCTGCGTGAAATCTACGAACGTCTGCAGTATCTGCGCAATCTGGAGAAACGGCGCGCCGAAATTGAAAACGCCCTTCGTGAGCAAAACAACCTGACACAGGAAATAATGCAAAAACTGGATGCGGCTGTTACCATGACGGAGCTGGAGGATATCTACCGTCCCTTCCGTCCCAAGCGCCGCACCCGGGCGACCATTGCAAAGGAAAAAGGGCTGGAACCTCTTGCCATGCTGTTGATGATGCAAAACCAGAAAACCGGCTCTGCGGAAGAAATGGCTACCCCATTTGTTAACCTTCAAATAGGAGTTGCCGATGTGCAGGAGGCTTTGCAGGGGGCAAGGGATATTTTGAGCGAGCAGATCAGCGACGACGCGGATGCGCGCAAAGCGCTACGTTCTCTGGTAATGCGCACCGGACTTCTGGAAAGCCGCAAATCCGCGGATGAAGACAGCGTGTACAGCATGTATTACGAGTTTTCGCAGGAGGTTCGCACCATTCCTGCGCACCGCGTGCTGGCCATCAATCGCGGGGAGCGGGAGGAATTTTTGAAGGTAGATATCCATGTAAGCGACGATGCCTGTGTGGATGTGCTAAGAAAAGCGTTTGTGCGCGAAGGCAGCGTAACCACCGATCAGGTGCGTCTGACCGTCGAAGACGCATGGGAACGCCTGCTCAAGCCCAGCATTGAACGCGAAATTCGCAATGATCTGACCGACCGCGCCAACGCCAGCGCCATACAGGTGTTTGGGAAAAATCTGCACCAGCTGCTTATGGCGCCCCCCGTCAAGGGACGCGTAACGCTGGGCGTGGATCCGGGCTTTCGCACCGGCTGCAAGCTGGCCGTGGTAGATGAAAACGGCAAGGTGCTTGCAACGGGCGTGGGACATTTTACGCTGCCCGGACAGGAAGCGGCCAAAGCACGGGCACGCAAAGACATCGTAGAGATGTGCCGGAAGCACGGTGTAACTGCCATTGCCATCGGAAACGGCACGGCTTCCCGCGAGGCCGAGCAGTTTATCGCCTCTCTGCTGCCCGAGCTGCCGCAGGGCACCGCCTACATGATTGTAAGCGAGGCCGGCGCCTCCGTGTATTCCGCAAGCAAGCTTGCAGCGCAGGAATTTCCCCAGTACGATGTTTCCCTTCGCAGCGCGGTGAGCATTGCAAGGCGCATGCAGGATCCTCTTGCCGAGCTGGTCAAGATTGATCCCAAGGCCATCGGCGTGGGTCAATATCAGCACGATTTAAAGGAAAAAGAGCTGGAAGAAGCGCTCGACGGCGTTGTGGAAGGATGCGTAAACAGCGTTGGCGTGGAAGTGAGCACCGCCTCCCCCTCCCTGCTTGCCCATGTGGCAGGTATCGGCCCTGCTCTGGCTAAGAATATCGTTGCCTATCGCGAAGAAAACGGCATTACCAGCCGCGCTCAGCTCAAAAAAGTACCCAAGCTGGGCCCAAAGGCCTTTGAGCAGTGCGCTGGGTTTTTGCGTGTGCGTGACAGTAAAAATGTACTGGACGCAACCGCTGTGCATCCCGAAAGCTATGACACGGCCAAAGCCCTTCTGGAAACGCTCGGTTATCAGATTGACGACGTGAAAAATCAAAAGCTGACCGATCTTCAAAAGCGTGTGGAGCAGCGTGGCCTCAAGGCGCTTGCCAGGGATTTAAACGCGGGCGAGCCCACGCTTGCGGATATTATCCGGGAGCTGCAAAAGCCCGGCCGGGATCCTCGCGACGATCTGCCAAAGCCCATCCTGCGCACCGACGTTTTGGATATCAAGGATCTGACTCCGGGCATGGAGCTGATGGGAACGGTGCGCAACGTGATCGATTTTGGGGCTTTTGTGGATATCGGCGTGCATCAGGACGGCCTTGTGCACATCAGCCGCATGAGCACGCGCTTTATCAGGCATCCCTCGGAGGTGCTTAAGGTGGGCGATGTTGTCAAGGTATGGGTGATTGATGTGGATGTCAAAAAGCAGCGCATCGGTCTGAGCATGCTGCCTCCCAAGGCCATCTAATGTTTTTCGATTGGATTTTTGCGATCTGGCTATTGACAGTTTTCAAAACTGTTGTACAATGTTTTCGAAATAGAGGCGCGGCTGACAAAAGTAGCCTGCGGTAGTTCATCACCGGGCGATGACCGCATGTGAAAGGGAAAGCCGCCGAAACGACGGGCCGGGTGATACGGTCAGGAGTTGGTTGCAGAAAGAAGATTCCTGCAACTGTCACAGCATTGCTGTGGAGCGCTATTCGTTTTTATTGTTCATCAATAGAAGCAGCGATGGCGCTATGCCGTCGCTGCTTTTCTGTTTCCCGACTTTACTACAAATGCATTGGGAGGAAAACATCATGAAGAGAATGCTTGCTCTGATCCTTGCCGTACTGATGGTAGCCTGCTGTGCCTGCGCCTCTGCGGAAGGCACTTTCCGCGTTGGCCTGGAATGCAACTACGCGCCCTTTAACTGGACGCAGGCAGAAGAAAACGACTACTGCGTGCCCATTGAGGGCGGCGGCGGATTTGCCGACGGCTACGATGTGCAGATTGCCCGCGAAATCGCCAAGGGACTTGGCAAAGAGCTGGTGATTGTAAAAACCGAATGGGACGGTCTGCCCATGGGTGTAATCAGCGGTGCCTTCGACGCAATCATCGCCGGCATGAGCCCCACTGCCGAGCGCAAGGCAACCCTTGATTTTTCCGATGCGTACTATACCAGCCAGCTGGTTGTGGTTGTCAAAAAGGACAGCTCGTTTGCTCAGGCCAAGTCCTTGGCCGATCTGAAGGGCGCTTCCATCACCGGCCAGCTCAACACCTTCCACTACACCGTTATTGACCAGATTGAGGGCGTCAACAAGGCCATGGCCATGGAAACCTTTCCCGCAATGATCGTTGCCCTGCGCAGCGGAGCGATTGACGGCTACATTGCCGAGGAACCCGGCGCCGTGGCGGATACCACCGCCAACCCCGACCTGACCTATGTCAAGTTTGAGGACGGCATGGGCTTTGTAGCCTCCGAGGAGGATACATCCATCGCCGTTGGTCTGGCCAAGGGCAGCGAGCTGCTGGAGCCCATCAACGCTATTCTTGCGCAAATCGATGAAGCCTCCCGCCTGCAGATGATGCTGGACGCTACCGGACGTCAGCCTCTGAACCAGTAAGGAATTCGTTTTTCAACGCGCCGCCTGAAAACGGCGCGTTGCTTTTGCCGGTTGATTTTTTCAAAGGAGCTGCTTCCATGTCCAATCTTCCGTCCACGTTTTTTGGCTGGGTTGGTTTTATTCTGCAAAAGTACGGTACGCTTTTTCTCAGTGGCGTTGGCGTAACCCTGATCGTAGCCATCACTGGCACGGTGCTGGGCTTTGTGCTGGGGTTGCTGGTGGCCATTCTGCGCACCATTCCCATACCGCAACGCGCCAAATGGTATCAGCGCATCCCCATCAAAGTGCTGTATGCTGTTCTTGGCGTTTACATCGAGGTTTTCCGCGGCACGCCCATGATTGTACAGGCCATGGTAATCTACTACGGCGGTATGCAGATGGGTATGCGCCTGCCTGTACTGACCGCTGCCATTTTGGTGGTTTCCATCAACACCGGCGCGTACATGGCCGAAATCATCCGCGGCGGTATTATCAGCGTGGACAAGGGCCAAAAAGAAGCGGCGCACGCCCTGGGCATGACGCACTGGCAGAGCATGGTCTATGTGGTGCTTCCTCAGGCGGTGCGCAATATCATGCCCTCCATTGGCAACGAGTTTGTAGTTAATATCAAGGACTCCAGCGTACTGAACGTTATTTCCGTAAACGAGCTGTTCTTTATGAGCAAATCGGCGGCGGGTACGTATCTGCGTTATTTTGAAGTTTTTTTCATTACCGCCTGCATCTATCTCATCCTAACCTTTACCGTTACACGGCTGCTTCGCGTTTTGGAGCGCAAAATGGACGGCAAAACCAACTATGTAATCTATGGCTCCCAGAGCGATTCCAAAGCAAGCATCGTCATACAGAAAGAAGGCGTTCCCAATGACTGATCTCTCCCCCATTCTCAGCATTGAGCACCTGAAAAAGCATTTTGGCGATCACATCGTTTTGCGTGATATCTCCTTCGACGTTCATCAGGGCGATGTCGTCAGTATCATCGGGCCAAGCGGCAGCGGCAAAAGCACGCTTTTGCGCTGTATCAATTTTCTGGAGCAGCCTACTGATGGCGTAATTCGTTTCCATGGCAAAAACGCTCAAACCGAATGGAACAGCGCCCAGTATCATGCCAGAGTTGGCATGGTTTTTCAAAGCTTTAACCTGTTTGCCAATATGAGTGTCCTTGAAAACTGCGTCTCCGGCCAGATGAAGGTGCTCAGGCGAAGCCGCAAAGAAGCTGAGGAGAAGGCGCTACTTTATCTGGAAAAAGTTGGCATGTCTCCATACCGAAACGCCCGCCCCGCCCAGCTGTCTGGCGGCCAGAAGCAGCGCGTGGCCATTGCACGCGCACTGGCCATGGACCCGGAGGTGCTGCTGTTTGACGAGCCCACCAGCGCGCTCGACCCGGAAATGGTGGGCGAAGTGCTCGGGGTAATGCGTGAGCTTGCCGCCAGCGGTTTAACCATGCTGGTGGTTACGCATGAAATGTCCTTTGCCCGCGATGTCAGCAAACGCGTCATTTTTATGGATGACGGCCTCATCGCCGAGGACGGAGATCCGCAGCAGTTGTTTACCCATCCCCGGCAGGTACGCACGCGCGAATTTCTCAGCCGTATTCTTGAAAAATAGCCAAAAGCCCGGCAGGCTTCAACGCCCGCCGGGCTTTTGATTATAATGTGTTAGCCAGCATGGCAAACGATGTTCCGTTTATCATCTGCAGCAGAATCAGCAAAATCAGATGCATGGGATACAGCCCGTATCCCAGCCATTTGGGCAGGCGGACATTCGTATGGGTTGGAAATAGAATCAGTGGCAGCGAAAGCCAAACCATGCCCTGCAAACGGAAAAAAGCGGAGAGCACGGTTCCCAGCCCCCCCAGGGCGGCGAAGGGCAGATTCCATCCAAACAGACTGTTAACCGAGATGCTTGTACTGCCCCAGAACAGAGCGTATGCAACGAAAGCGGCGAAAAGCCCCTGCTTGCTCTCCCTGGCCAGGTACAGGATCAGGATAAACGTAACGCCCTTCCAACCGTAATCCACCTTCAAATAGCCCAGTACCAGATAGCACAGCGCCGGCAGCCAGAGCTGACTGCCCATCCAGCGGGCACGAATGCCCTGAATGGCAATCAGAGCAATCAGCAGCGTAAACAGGATATTCAAATCCGTCCAGGTATGACGAAGCGCCATCATGTACAGCGGCTGTGAAACCACTGCAAGCGCCAGCAGACGCAGGCCATAGCGCAGGGGCGAACGGGTTTTCACACTGCCTACCACAAGGCACCATGCATACAGCGGAAAAGCCATTCTGCCAATGATGCGCAATTCCGGAATATCCCTCCAAATGGACGCACCCAGGTGATCCACCAGCATCAGAACCAACGCAAGAACCTTCAAAAAGGAGGTATCCATGTTTCCTGCAATCCGTTCCGTTGGATTAACGCACATTCGTTTTCTCTCAGTCAAGCTGCCACCCTCTTTATCTTTTGCGGAAACATCATATCATGGTTTTGTCCCCGTGTCACGTGCGATCAGGCGATTTTTGCAAAAACGGATTAAATTGCGTTTTGAAAAGGAAACCCCGCTCTTAACAGAGAATAATATATTTATATGGTTTTCCCGAATCCGTTAACCCGATCACTCATAGCAAAACGACTGCATTACGGCAGTTGGCTGAAAGGAAGAAGACACATATGCTTATCAGGAATGCAAAGGCTTTCATGGACGGTACCTTTCATGAGAATACGGATCTGTTGATCAGGAATGGTAAAATAGCCGAAATCGGAAATAACCTGAGCGCCGCCGGGGAAGAAACCCTCGACCTGCATGGCGATGTTCTGCTGCCCGGCTTTGTGGACGTTCATATTCACGCCTTTATGGGCAAGGATACCATGAACGGCGAGGAAGCCGTGCGTCACATGAGCCGCGAGCTGAAAAAGTTTGGCGTGGCCGCCTTCCTGCCAACGACCATGAGCGCCAGCCCGGAGGACACCTGCAAGGCGCTTGATGGAATCAAGGCCGTAATGGACGCGCCTGAGGCTGATGGCGCGGTTGTGCTTGGAGCGCATATGGAAGCCCCTTTCCTGAACGAGAGCAAAGCAGGCGCCCAGCCCAAGCAATTCTTTGTACTGCCTGACGAGGAAAACTGGCAGCGCTACACCGGCGGGAACGAGTCCATTGTGCGCCTTATCACAATGGCCCCCGAAAAAGAAGGCGCGCTTGATTTTATCACCCGTCTCACAAAGGCTGGCATTACCGTAAGCATCGGTCATACCGGAGCGGACGCCGAAACCGTGCATGCCGCGGCGGATCATGGTGCCAACCATATCACCCATACCTTTAATGCCCAGACGCCCCTCAACCACCGTGCACCCGGTGTGCCCGGCGCAGCGCTTGTGGATGATCGTATCGCCTGCGAATTTATCAGCGACGGCATCCATCTGCATCCGGATATCTGCCGTTTGATTATGCGCTGCAAGGGCAAGGAGAAAGCCGTCGCCATTACAGACGCGATGGAAGCCGCTGGTATGCCCGATGGCAAGTACCAGCTTGGCGGGCAGGATGTATTTGTCAAAGAAGGCGCCGCCCGTCTGGAGGATGGCACGCTGGCTGGCAGCACGCTTACCATGATCCGCGCGTTCCAGAACCTGATGAGCTTTGGTGCCACCCCCGAGGAAGCCGCTACTATGACCACCTCTACACCTGCCAAATCCATTGGCAATCAGGAATACGGAGTCATCAGGATTGGCTCTCCCGCTGTGTTTGCCCGTTTCACCAGCGACTACCAGTTTGTTGGCACAATCGGATAAAATGCTTTCTCAAAGGGAGGGATAACACACGGTCATTCCTCCTTTTGAGCGCAAAAAAGGCCATGTTTTCGAAAGAAGACATGGCCTTTTTGAACAGTCTGAACGTCCCCGCGAGGCAGAACGTTGTTTATGATTGACCCAAAACGGCTTTAACATTGCCGGAAACGCCCCATAAATAGTAGGTCACAATCATTTCTCGAACGGGATGCGCATCTTTGGTGGTAAGAATTGTCACCTTTAAATCGCCCTCGCTTTTTAGATCAAGCGATTTTACATGCAAGTCCGCCAGTTGCAGTATATCTTCCGACTGGGGTACAACCTGCGCTTCAAGCATATCAATGGGTACAAGGCAGTTGTTGCGAATACGCAGCGTATAGGTGATATAGACATATTCCGATTCGTCTTTCCACTGGTGCGGCTTCTGGTAAAGCGTACCATAAAATGTCTCCTGATCTATGGAGGTTTTCAGCGTTTTGAAAGCTGCCGTATCATTTGCGGCGGAGACGCCCTGCGCCTGAATATCAACGACCTCCACCCGGGCGGTTAGGAAAAGGTATCCAACCAGCACAAGCATGACCAGCAGCAACGAAAACGTAGCAATTGCCGCAAATCTCAGACCTCTCACCCCTATCACCGCCTTCTCAGTTTGTACCCGTACTCAATATGTGACGGATTTCTTCAATCATTTCCGAATCCTTCATGCGAAACTTGAATTCCACACGTCTGGATGCATCCATATTCACGCTTCCATCGGCATTGTAAATGGGATCGGAATAGCTTCTTCCTTTGGCCGTAAGAATCTCCCGCAGCCTGGATAGCTGCACTTCGGACAATTGAGGCATTTCAAGGCAAAAGGTGGCAACGCTCAGAGCGCGTTCCTGCGACAGCTCCAGGTTGACCAGATAGGTACCCTTGGTATCCGTATGTCCTTCAATGATAATTTCGCCCAGAAAATCGTTGTACTCCGGCTGCAGAAGCACGCCAAGATAAACCGGGATAAACCGTTCCAGAAAAGCCCTTCCGCCTTCTTTGATTGTGTTTTTGCCTACGTCAAAGAAAACGGCACTTTCAAGCATAATGTCGCCTGTGTTGGCGTCTACGCTTGCTTTGAGATCGGCCTTTGCAAGCGCATCCGTCAGTTCGCGCACAATCTGAGTGCGAACGCCAACCAGGTCATCCAGCTTTTGCTGCTGCTGATCCATGGCATCCTGCTGCTGTCCGAGCAGGATGGTTGCGTCGGCCAACGCCTGCTGTTTGGTTTCCAGCTCCTGATTGGCCGCTGCAAGCTCCGCCTCCTTGGCAGATAGCGCCTGCTGCGCGGATAGAATGATCTTTTGCTGTTCTTCCAGCGTGAGGGTTTGGTTGGCAAGCAATCCGCGCTGCTCCTCCAGCTGTGTTAATGCGCTGGTCAGCTCGTTCTGCTTTGCAAACAATGCCGATTGCTGAGCCTGCAGCTCAGCCTGCTGCGCCGTGAGCGTATCACGCTGTTTATCCAGCGTTGCCTGCTGGCTATTGAGCATGCTTTGCTGCTCGTCCAATGTGGTTTGCTGCTGTTCCAGGGTGCTTTGCTGTATCGAGAGCAGTGCGCCCTGCTCGTCCAGCTCAGCCGTTTTGGTTTCCAGCATCAAAAAATACTGATATATGCTGTAGCATAGGACCAGCACAAACACCAGCAAAAGCGCAGCCATCATATCCGAATAGCTGATCCATGCCGATCCGCCGTCGGCTTTTCCAGCATTACGGCGTGTCATTTTTCTGCGGGCCATAGCTGCCTCCTTACTGTTCGTCTTCTGCCTCAGCCGGTTGCGTGCCGTTAAGCTCAGCCGTGAGCACATCTACGGCAAGCTGCATGCGGTGCAGGGAATCGCTCAGGTTTTCAATGCGTGCCGCCAGGTGCAGTCCGGCCGCCTCGGCTTCCCCTGCCTTTTCACTTTTGCGTTCGTGCTCCTCCTGCATTTCCTCGCTAAGCAGCTTCATCTGTTCGGCAATGGAAGCGGCGGATTGACGAATGCTTTCCGCATCCTTGGACATGCTTTGCGCCGCAGCCATCGTATTGTGCAAATTACGCTGCGTTTCGCGCTGATCTTCCGTTACGGAAGATACCACACTGCCCAGATCATGCAGCTGATCTCCCAGCGTTGTGTTCAGCTGCTGAACAAATTGTCCGACAATTCTGCGAACGCCATCCACCTGTTCACGCGTTGCGCACTTAATAAAGGTGTCCAGCGACTGCGTCAATGGCATCATTGCACGTGAGAGCGCCATTTCAAGCGATGCGGAAACCCGGTTGCCCACGTTTTCGGCAAGCTGCATCATGCGCGCATCCTCATCCTGTTTTTGACAAAGCAGCTGTACATCGGGCTGCAGAGGGCGTGGCATGGCAAGCTCATAAAACGAATCCTCAAAATTATCCAGCGCGCGCAGCGCCCTGCCTGCGGCCATGCGGTTGAGCATGTTAAACAGCAGAGAACAGGCAATACCCGCAACAGAGGTTGCAAAGGCAAACCGCATGCCGCTCAGCAGCTGAGGAATGCTTTGAATGGTTCCCTCTGCGTTGGAAAAATCAACGCTGGTCAAGCCCTGCATCAGGCCCATGAAGGTGCCAAGAATGCCAAGGGAGGTCAGCAATCCCGGAATCAGTTCCGCAAGCTGCGAATGGCCAGGCTTGTCTATCACCGTTTCCTCATTTACATACTCGCGCGTATCACAGGGAATGCCACGCAGATCCAGTTGGGCGGCATTGAGCAAAAACTGCTGCCACTCGTTGCGCAGGGATCGGCCAAGAAAGCGGTTCTCGCGCCAGAGCGGTCTTTCCCCTCTTGCCGTGCTTTTTTCCAGCTTGACAACCGCACGGTTTAAAAGAGCCGCATTGCGCAGCAGCGGATAAATGCATTTGAAAAATCCAACCAGTGTGACAATCACAATCGCGGTATATACAGCGATTTCGGAAATGTTTGCGGTAAGGCTGTTTACCATAGCAGAATCCATATCGACCCTCCCAAAATAAAAGATACAATGCCTTATCAGACTGGTGAACAAGGCGGCCTGTATCGAGTTTTCCTGTCCAAACAGGGGTTGGCAACAGTTGGTTAGCAAAGAGATTGAGACCGCCGCACATGTTATCAGCTTTGCATACAATATCGAAGGGGGTACGGCTCTCCCATTTTCCGAAGGTTATGGAGACAAGCTGACAAAATGATTGTAACGCTTTTTTCATCTTTTGTAAATACACATGAAATTATCGAGCAACTCAGCGCTGTCTTTATCGCAATACACATGCTCTGCATCGCGCGTTGTTCTTTCTGTTATCCCAATTTCAGTATACGATATATTGCGATCAAACGCCATATTTTCGTAAAGATTTTGTAAATGTAAAAGATCCGAAGCATTTCGCTTCGGATCCTGAGGGAAACGATAAATTACTTGTACAGCTCGCGCTTTGTGTAGGTGGTGTGCAGCAATTCGTGAGCCTTGTGGCTGTTGGGCTCGCCCAGATAATCGGCGTAGAGGGCCTTAATCTCGGGGTTTTCATGGCTCTTGCGCAGGGTCTTGGCTTCGTCCTCGGAATAGAGAGCTTTGGCGCGTTCGGCACGAACGTCCACCCAGTTGCGAACCTGAGCCGTAACGATGGGCTGGCCGCCGCCGTTCACGCAACCGCCGGGGCAGCCCATGACCTCGATAAAGTGATAGGTCTTTTCGCCATTCCTGATGCTGTCCAACAGTTCAGCAGCCTTGCCGGTGCTGGAGCATACGGCGACGTTTACATCCAGATCGCCAATTTTGACGGTAGCCTCCTTGATGCCCTCCATGCCGCGCACAGCGTGGAAGTTGACATCCTTGAGCTCTTCGCCGGAAATGGCTTCGTAAGCGGTACGCAGAGCCGCTTCCATTACGCCGCCGGTAACGCCAAAGATTACCGCCGCGCCGGTGGACTGACCCATCAGGCTATCAAAGTCATCCTCAGGCAGGTTGGCAAAGTCGATACCCGCTTCCTTAATCATGCGGGCAAGCTCGCGGGTGGTGATCACGATATCAACATCGGCAAATCCTTCATGGCCAAGTTCGGGGCGCTTGGCCTCAAACTTCTTGGCGGTACAGGGCATAACAGAAACAACCACGATATCCTTGGGATCCAGCCCATTCTTCTCGGCGTAATAGGTTTTGATCATCGCGCCGGCCATCTCGTGAGGAGACTTGCAGGAACTCAGGTTGGGAATAAACTCAGGATAGTAATGCTCGCAGAACTTGATCCAACCGGGAGAGCAGCTGGTGATCATGGGAAGCACGCCGCCGTTCTTTACTCGGTCAATCAGCTCGTAGGCTTCTTCCATGATGGTCAAATCGGCGCCAAAGTCGGTGTCGAATACCTTGTCAAAGCCCAGGCGCTTCATGGCGGAAACCATCTTGCCCGTTACGCTGGTGCCCATTTCAAAGCCAAATTCCTCGCCCAAAGCGGCGCGAACGGCGGGAGCGGGCTGCACCACCACGTGCTTGGTGGGATCCGCAAGCACGTCCCAGACCTCTTTGGTCTCATCCTTCTCAGTAAGAGCGCCAACGGGACATACCGCAACGCACTGGCCGCAGTTAATGCAGGCCATGGAAGCCAGATCCTTGTCCCAGGGGCTGGCAATGGCGGTCTTAAAGCCACGCCGCAGAGCGCCAATTACGCCAACCTTCTGGTTTTTGCAGGCACCAACACAGCGGCGGCACAGGATGCACTTGTTGTTGTCGCGCACAATGGAGGGAGAAGACAGATCCAGCGAGTACATGTTCTGAGCACCGGCGAAGCGTTCGCCGTTTTCAACGCCCAGATCCAGACACAGCTTCTGCAGTTCGCAATTCTGGCTGCGGGAGCAGCTGAGGCACTTCTTCTCATGGTTGCTCAAAATCAGCTCAAGGTTGAGCTTGCGCGCAGCACGGACAGCAGGCGTGTTGGTCTTTACAACCATGTTGGGGGTAACGGGCAGGACGCAGGCGGCCTGCAGGGCGCGGGCACCGGTATCCACCACGCAAAGGCGGCAGTTTGCGGTAGCGTTGATATCCTTCAGATAGCAAAGCGTGGGGATGTTCACATTGGCCATGCGCGCAGCTTCCAGCACCGTCGTACCGGCAGGAACCTCCACCTTCACGCCGTCAATAGTAAGCGGAATCATCTGTTCCATGTTCGTTCCTCCTTAGGCGTTAGTTCTTCACAATGGCGCCAAAGCGGCACTTCTCCATGCAGGAGCCACACTTGATACACTTGGTGGTATCGATACGGTGCATCTCCTTCACGCTGCCGGTAATGGCGCTAACGGGGCAGACACGCGCGCAGGCGGTACAGCCGCGGCACTTGTCGGTAATCTCGTAATTGAGCAGCTTCTGGCAGTGATGCGCGGGGCAGCGCTTTTCCCTGATATGCGCCTCGTACTCGCTGCGGAAATACTTGAGCGTGGAGAGCACCGGATTGGGAGCGGTCTGGCCCAGGCCGCACAGAGCGGTGGCCTTGATGTTGTTGGCAAGAGCTTCCAGCTTTTCGATGTCGCCTTCCTCGCCCTTGCCCTCGGTGATGCGCTCAAGAATCTCCAGCATACGCTTGGTGCCGATACGGCAGGGAGTGCACTTGCCGCAGCTTTCATCAACCGTGAAGTCCAGGAAGAAACGGGCGATGTCAACCATGCAGTTGTCCTCGTCCATTACAATCATGCCGCCGGAGCCCATCATGGAGCCGATGGAGGTCAGAGAATCGTAGTCGATGGCAATGTCCAGATGCTCGGCAGGAATGCAGCCGCCGGAGGGGCCGCCGGTCTGAACGGCCTTGAAGGCCTTGCCATTGGGAATACCGCCGCCAATTTTGTAGATAACGTCGCGCAGGGGGGTGCCCATGGGCACTTCAACCAGGCCGGTATTGTTAATCTTACCGCCCAGAGCAAACACCTTGGTGCCGCTGTTGCCGGGGGTGCCGATGCTCTTGAACCACTCCGCACCCTTGTTGATAATCAGGGGAATGTTGGCGTAGGTTTCCACGTTGTTGATGTTGCTGGGCTTGTCGAACAGGCCGCGCACAGCGGGGAACGGAGGCTTGGGGGTGGGCTCGCCGCGTCCGCCCTCAATGGAGTGCATCAGAGCGGTCTCCTCGCCGCAGACAAAAGCGCCGGCGCCCAAGCGGATGAAAATGTCAAAATCAAAGCCGGAGTCAAAAATGTTCTTGCCAAGCAGGCCGTACTCGCGGGCCTGGTCGATGGCAATCTGAAGACGCTTAACGGCAATGGGATACTCGGCACGGACATAGACATAGCCCTCGGTAGCGCCGATGGCGTAGCCGCCGATTGCCATGGCCTCGATAACGGAATGCGGGTCGCCTTCCAGAATGGAACGATCCATGAAAGCGCCGGGGTCGCCCTCATCGGCGTTGCAGATGATGTACTTCTGATCCGCCTTGGAAGCAGCCGCGAACTGCCATTTCTTGCCGGTGGGGAATCCGCCGCCGCCACGGCCGCGCAGGCCGGAGTCGATCATTTCTTTGATAACATCCTCGGGCTTCCACTCGGTAAGCACCTTGGCCAGAGCCTTGTATCCGTCAAAGGCGATGTATTCATCGATGTTTTCGGGATCGATCACGCCGCAGTTGCGCAGTGCAAGACGCATCTGGGGACGGTAGAAGTCGATGTTTTCCAGGGTGGAGTGCTGCTCTTCATCCGCTTTTTCCTTGTAAACGAGGTGCTGAACAGTACGGCCCTTGAGCAAATGCTCGGAGACAATCTCGTCCACATCCTCCACACGGATGCGGCTGTAGAAAGTGCCTTCGGGATATACGATAACAACCGGGCCGGCTTCGCAAAGACCAAAGCAGCCCGTGCGGATAACCTTTACTTCCTTGTCAAGACCGTTCTTGGCAATCTGCTCTTCAAAGCGCGCGATCAGCTCGGCAGAGCCGCTCGAAGTACAGCCAGTACCGCCGCAGACAAGTACATGTGCGCGAAAAAGATCCATGTTCGTTCCTCCTTAGCAGTCTTATTTGCCTTCGGCAGCGCCGATGGTATACTCCTGAACAGGACGGCCATTGACGATGTGCTCGGCAACAATGCGGCCTACCATATCAGGATTGACCTTTACGTAGGTAACCTTCTCCTTGCCGGGCATAATGACATCCAGCATGGGCTCCAGACGGCACATGCCGATGCAGCCGGTCTGAGATACGGTTACGTTTTGCAGGTTGCGCTTCTGGATTTCCTCCAGGAACTTGAGCATAACAGGCCGGGCGCCGGCAGCGATACCGCAGGTCGCCATGCCGATGACAATGCGTACGGCGTCGTCGCCTTCCTTGCGCATGGCAACTCTTTCAAGGGTCTTTGCACGGATCGCTTCCAATTCAGCCAGAGACTTCATAAATCAGGACACCTCCAAAATCGGTTTGAATTCTTCTTCGATGCTTTCCTTCATCCAGGCAACCACATCCGGCTCGTTAAGCGCTACGCCGCCAAGAACCTGCCGCAGCTGGCGCGTATCAAAACACGCCTGCGCGGTTGGCGTTGTGGCCTGGAACAGAAATTCGGGTTGATCGGGATTGAGCATGACCAGCGTGAGCAGTGAATCACAGATATCCCCCATGGGAATACAATCGATGTTTCTGGTATCAAAGGTGGCGTGTATGGTGGTGCCAACGCCAACTTCACTTTCAATGCCAAACGCGCCCCCGCACATTTCCGCGCTCTGCTTAAGCATGGGAATCCCCAGCCCCACCCTGCGGGTGGTTCTGGATGTGGTAAAGGGATCGGTGACGCGGGCCAGAAAATCCGGCGCCATCCCACAGCCATCATCTGCGACGGAGAAGGTAAGCCTGCCGTTTTCATCCATTACAAAGCTCACGGTTACCAGTTTTGCGTTGGCTTTGATACTGTTCTGAACAATGTCCAGAACATGCATGCTCAGATCGCGCATGGTTTAGGAAGCCTTGTACTTGGCCAGAATGCCGGGAACTTCCGCTTCGGTAAGGCGGCCATAAACGTCGTCGTTGATCATCATAACAGGGGCAAGGCCGCAGGCGCCCAGGCAACGGGTGGCCTGTACGGTAAACATGCCGTCCGCCGTGGTTTGACCGGGCTGAATGCCCAGCTCAGAGCACAGCCGGTCCAGCACCTTCTGGGAGTTCTTCACATAGCAGGCAGTGCCAAGGCAAACGCCGGCGACAAACCTTCCCTTGGGCTGCAGGGAAAACTGAGAATAGAATGTGGCAACACCGTAGACCTCGCTCAGCGTAACGCCGAGGCCATCGGCGATGATCTTCTGAACGTCCTCGGATACGCAGCCGAACAGGTTCTGTGCTTCCTGCAGCACAGGCATCAGCGCGCCCTTTTGCTCCTTATGAGCCTTGATGACTTCCGCCAGCTTTTCATAGTTTTCGTTATGATTGGACATGGCAGTCTGAGACCTCCTCCATTAATGTT
>JAEDGL010000174.1 GCA_016297535.1 Clostridia bacterium
GAGTCGGAGGGCTGCGGCCCTCCAACACCTCCCAGAGGGTTTATCGACAGTCTGAAAGCCGGAGCAAAACTGCTCCGGCTTTTTCGCATATTCCTCCCTCCTCTGGGCCATCCTACCTTCCGGAGGTGATCGAAATGAGTCCCAAAGAACTCATGTACATTGAGGATGCCCTCAGCCACGAGCAATTTCTTGCCGCTCAGTGCCAGCAGGCAGCACAGTCCTTGCAAAATCCGCAGCTGCGCCAGTATGTAACCGAGCTTGCCAACAAGCACAATCAGCTGTTCAAGCAGCTCTATCAGCTGGTGTGATGGAGGAGAAAACAGAATGAACGATCAGAAAATTATGGAAAACCTGCTGCTTACCACCAAGGGCGCGTGCGATTTGTACCTGCATGGCGCGATCGAATCCGCCACGCAAAATGTGAACGCGGTTTTTGATAACGCGCTGGATCAGTCCCTTTGCATGCAGGATGGCATCTATCAGCAAATGGCGCAGCAGGGCTGGTATCCGTCCGAGCAGGCGACCCAGCAGCAGGTGGACAAGGTACGAAACAAGTTTGCCACTCAGCAGTAATGCTGGCTGCCTAATTTCGTCGCAAAAGTGCTTTGTGATCTTTTGCGACGAAACGGGTTTTTCCTGTGTGCCGTGTGCATAGCCGGGGAAACCTGCAACCTTGCTACACAAGGCTTCGCCAGGTTCGGGAGTTGTCAGAGGGGCCGCAGCCCCTCTGACTTTGGTTCGTATCGCCCGGCTTTGCCGGGCGGGCGGGGAGTTTTCGGCTTTGCCGAAAACATTTCCGCCAGTTTCTGTCGGAAAAGATTGCGAAGCGAGCTTTTTCGACACGCTGAGACAGCTTAAAGGCTGTCTTTTTTGCTTACCACAGTTTTTCCAGCGTTACGTTGCGAAAATAGTGCATAACGATTTCTTCGGCTGTTTTGCCCGTCTGCGCCATGCCGTAGGCGCCCCATTGGCTCATGCCCACGCCGTGCCCGTAGCCCTTGCCGGACATGCGCACAACGCCATCCCGGATGGAAAGCGTGCTAAGCAGCGTTGATCGCATTTTGGTGCTGCCAAGCGCCATGCGCAGGTTGGCAGCGTTTACCTCAACGCCATCTACCAGAATGGTGGCGGCGCGACCGCTGTCTCCGCGCTCAGCGATGGACAGCTTGCTGCTTTCCGTTAGCGTAATGTCCTTTCCCAGCTGAGCCAGAGCGTTCTCCAGCGCCTCCAGCGGAAACTCCGCAACCCAGTTCTGCGCCTCGCGCAGGGCTTGAGCGTCGGCTTCATCGGCAACGGTATCCGGCTCGTTGCTGCCGGTGCATTGCGTGTAGCCGGGCTCGGGATCATCCCAGCCAAGACCCACGGACGCCAGCTCTGTTGCGCCGCCGCTGTGGGCGTGGAACCAGGCGTAGGGGAGCTCTCCGTTGGAGGATAGCACCAGACCGCGCGTTTCGGAAACAGCCTGCCGGATGCGTTCGTTCACATCCCCGGCCGCATAGGCCTGTGCCTCCTCGATAGCGGTGGAGATATCTGCATCCGGGTATTGGCTTTGCTTGTCCTGAATAAATTTCAGTACAAAGGTACGGGCCAGGATCGCCTGCGCCTTAAGCGCCTCCAATGGCCAGTTGTTTTTCATTTCTCCGGCCAAAACGCCCTCCACATAGGTTTCGATATCCATGGACCGGGCGGTTTCTTCCTCCACCACATAAACCCGCAGTGTGGGAACACCCTCGTTGTTCAGCTTCAGCTTGTCCTTTGGCCAATTGACGTTGTTCGCCTTTACCTGCGTGCCTTCCGGGGTTGCCTCGGGTACAGGCGATCCGTGCGCACTGCAGGCGCAGCCGGTTAGTGAAAAACCAAGCGCCAGCGTGAGCAGGCCTGCAAGTATTTTTCGCAGCATACCAAACCCTCCTTCGCGAACAGTATGCCCGCAAAGGAGGGTTTTGCATATGGAAATCATTCCTGTGGCAGAAAAAACATCATGGAGGTACCCGTATCCTGCACCAGCAGCGTTTTGGGCTGACGCAGCACCCGGGCAAAAACAAAGAAATCTCCAGCCACGCCGCTGAGGTTTATGATCTGAATCAGCCAGATCACCCAAAACCAGCCGGACGGCACCAGCAACGCCGCTATGCCAAGCAGCACAAACCATACCGTTACCGGTGCGATGGCGATAAGCAGATAGGCGCCTTTGGCAAAATAGCAGCTGCTGCCGGCGTAGGCATAGGCAAGGGAAAAGCCGAAGCTGGGCCGGACATGGCTGAAACGCCACATCAACAGGCCGTGTACGGCCTCGTGGCCTATGATGTAGGCAAAGCTCCCAAAACCAATGACCAGCCATTTGCAGGCTGTTTGCAATCCGTTTTGACCGAATGAAAACAGCTCATGAAAAGCCTGCGGCCGAATCAGCATGCCCAGCAGTACCAGCGCCGCAGCCAACACCACTGCCAGACCGTTTACGATCAGCAGCTGCTTTTTGTTTTTGACCAGATCCACCGTTTCCACCGCTGCATAGCCGTCTGGCAGCGTTTCTTTTGCACAGGAGGTATTCACGGCTGCAGCCCCGTTTCGTAGCCGTGCTTCTGGCTGGTACCGTTTTGCCGGGCGTGGTTTTCCTGATTTTTGCCCACGTAAACGTTGTACAGGTCGTCTGCGGTCATGCCGGCTTCCAGGCACATGCTGATGAAAAAGTGCAGGATATCGCTGAGCTCCTCATGCAGATTCTGCCGGTTGAGCTCGTGGGGATTCTTCCACCACTTGAAGTTGACCTCTTCCAGCAGCTCCGCCAGCTCGCTGAGCATGGCCAGCGTCTGCTTCTGGATCCATTCCTCGTGGGTAAATTGCAGATGGCGTTCGGATTTGATTTTCTCCTGCAGCTTCTTTTGCAGCTCAAAAATGTGGTCAAGCTTATCCATTCAAACCCTCTCCGATTTCGCTTAGGTATTTCTGAGCGTCGCGCCCAACGATTGCCGCGCTGGGACTGGCGCTAAGCACCCGGTTGGCCATGGCCATCACGCTGTCCATGGTAACAGCGTCGATTTTGGCAATGGTTTCTTCGGGCGTACGGGTTTTGTTAAACAAAAGCACCCCGCGGCCCAGGCTTTGCATGCGTCCGCTGCTGCTTTCCAGCCCCAGCACAAAGCCGCCGCGCAGCTGGGCCTTGGCGCTCTTGAACTCCTTTTCGGTCATCCCGTCGCGTAAAAACAGCGCCAGCTGCTCCTGAATTTCTCTGAGCACGGTCTGTGCGTTTTCCGGGTTGGTGCCTGCATACAGGTTAAAGCTGCCAACGCCGCGGTAGGAGCTGGCATAGGTGTAAACGCTGTATGCCATGCCCAGCTCCTCGCGAATGCGCTGGAACAGACGGCTGGACATGCCGCCGCCAAGAGCGTTGTTGAGCACGCTGAGTGGGTAGATGTCATCGCTGTTGCTTTCCACACCGGGAAAGCCCATGCAGATGTGCAGCTGCTCGGTATCCTTGTCGCGGGCGCTTCGGCCACTGACAAAATGCTGCTGCACAAAAGGCGTTTCTTCGCCCTGCTGGTTGGGAAATTCATCAAAATAACGCTGCACCATGGCAAGGAAGGCATCCCAGTCGTAGTTGCCGGCGATGGAAAGCACCATGTTCTGCGGCACATAATGCTGTTTCCAGTAGCGCAGCATGTCCTCGCGGGTATACTGGCGGATCAGCCTGCCCGGCCCCAGAATGGGGTAGCGCAGCGAGCCGTCGTACTGGACATCGGCCAACAGCTCGTGCACCAGATCCTCCGGCGTATCCTCCACCATGGCGATTTCCTCCAGCACCACGCCGCGCTCCTTGTTCAGCTCCTTTTCATCAAACACAGGGCGTAGCGCCAGATCGGATAGAATATCCACCGCCAGCTCCAGCTCGTCATCCGTTACCTTGGCGTAGTAGCAGGTGCATTCCTTGCTGGTAAAGGCGTTCAGCTGGCCGCCAACCATGTCCATTTCCTCGGCAATATCGCGCGCAGAGCGGGTTTGGGTGCCCTTGAACACCATGTGCTCGATGAAATGGCTCATGCCGTTTTCCTCGGGCGCTTCGTTCATGCTGCCCACCTTAACCCACACGCCAACGTTGCAGCTGCGCACATGGCCAAGTTTTTCGCCCACCACGCGTAGGCCGTTGGGCAGGGTGATTTGATCGTACATTGCGTTCCTTTCCGCCCTCATGGGGCAAAAGCCGCCTGTTGCATGGCGTGTGCCATACAATGGGCGGCTTTTGGATGAAGTTACCTGCAAACGGTTTGCTCAGGTGCGGTCGCTGCCGCCGGCGGGACGACCGTCACGACGCGGGGGACGGCGACGCTCGCCGCCGTTGTTGGCACGGGGAGCGGCATCATGAGCGGGATAGGTGATATCGTTGCGGATGAGGTTGACGCGGCCCTGAGAATCGATCTCGTTTACCTTGACTTCAATCTCGTCGCCGATGTTCATGACATCCTCCACCTTTTCCACGCGGTGGTCGGCCATCTTGCTGATGTGCAGCATGCCGTCCTTGCCGGGGGTGAGCTCGATGAAGGCGCCAAAGTTCATGATGCGCACAACCTTGCCCAGATATACATCGCCCACTT
>JAEDGL010000175.1 GCA_016297535.1 Clostridia bacterium
AGAGTCGGAGGGCTGCGGCCCTCCGACGCCTCCCAGAGGGTTTATCGACAGCCTGGGCGCCGCCTGCATTCAGCGCAGGCGGCGCTTTTGGTTATTTTTCCCGAAGCCTGCGCGCGGCAAGCTCCCGGGCGCGGCGGATGAGAATGCCCGCCAGATCGCCGCTTACTCGCTCCGATTCCCGGCCCTTTTCAAAAATGACGCCCTCGCAGTACTCGCTGCCCTCGCCGCCGGCCTTGCCGCCCGCGGCGCTCAGGCCGCCGCCTGCAAGGCCGATATCCGCCTCGCGCGCCTCGCCGGGGCCGTTGACCACGCAGCCCATCACGGCCACGGTCAGCGGCACGCGCAGATCCGAAAGCTCCTGCTCCACCCGTTTGGCAATGGCGGTCACATCAATGCCCGTGCGGCCGCAGGTGGGGCAGCTGACAACGTTCAGAAAGCTTTTGCGAAGCCCCACCGCGCGCAGGATATCAATGGCCGCGGCGGCCTCGGGAATGGGGCTGCCGGTGAGCGATACGCGGATGGTATCGCCAATGCCCCTTAGCAGCAGCGCCCCAATGCCGATGGCGCTTTTGATGTTGCCCGCCCCGGGCAGCCCGGCCTCGGTTACGCCCACATGCAGGGGATAATCCGTGGTTTGGGCGGCCAGCTCATAGGCCTCCACCGTCAGCGGCACGCTGGACGCCTTCAGGCTGAGCACAATATCGTGAAAGCCCGCGTCCTCCAGCAGCCGGGCGTGGGACAGGGCGCTGTCCACCATGCCGCGGGCGGTAACGCCGCCCTCGCGGGCCAGAATCTCCTTTTCGATGCTGCCGCTGTTTACCCCGATGCGGATAGGCACATGGTGCATTTTGGCGCAATCCGCCACGCGGCGCACGTTTGCCACGCTGCCGATGTTGCCGGGGTTGATGCGCACCTTGGCGATGCCGCGCTCCATGGCGCCGATGGCCAGGTCGTGCCGGTAATGGATATCCGCCACCAGCGGCACGGGCGAGCCGTCGATGATTGCAGGCAGGGCCTCAAGACAGGCCTCGTCGTACACGCTCAGGCGCACGATGTCACACCCCGCCCCGGCCAGCGCGCGCACCTGCGAAAGGGTGGCCTGCGCATCGCGGGAATCGGTATTGGTCATGCTTTGTACCGTAACCGGCGCGCCGCCGCCAATGGGCGTGGAGCCGATGAAAAACGAACGGGTTTTGCGCATGGGTCGGAAACCTCCTTTGGGTTGCTGTGGCTTATTATAGCACGCCGTCCCGGGGCGCGTCCAGCCATGGCGGGCAGGCGGGGCAAAAGCGCAAAAAAATCTTTCCAATATGTAACTTCTTCATTGACAGCACCCCCAAAAACGCATATCATGATACATGGAATTTCCTGTTTATCGCCGAAAGGAGGAGCCCATCGTGGACGCGGACCCGTACAGTAACACGATTCACAATTTCACAGGCTCCGGGCGGAAAAGCGGGCATTTCCTCAGCTGAACAGGCTGCGGCGGATTGCTGCGCCATACATACCTGCCCGGAAGCATTGCCGCATGGCGGCATGAGAAAGGCAGGCTGTTTTTTTGAAGCGTATTTACCTGACCGTGGACGATCATCTGACCGAAATCAACACCCTGGAAAAGGGCTGCTGGGTGCATCTGCAAAACCCCACCCGGGAGGAAATCGACGGTCTGAATGCCCGTTTCCATCTGGAGCCCACTTACCTGCAGGCTGCGCTGGACGAGGAGGAAAGCGCCCGTATCGAGCGCGACGGCGACCAGGTGCTGATCATTGTGGACATTCCCTATATCGATAACGAGGAAACCGGCGTGGCCTACACCACCATTCCTCTGGGCATCATCATGGTGGATGATGTGATCATCACCGTTTCCACCCGCGAATCCACCGTGATTACCGATTTTACCGAGGAGCGCATCCGCGGCTTCTGGACCTTCAAGCGCACGCGTTTCCTGCTGCAGATTCTGCAGCGCACCGCGTCGCGCTACCTCAACTACCTCAAGCAGATCGACAAGGCAAGCCTCTTTGTGCAAAAGCACCTGGAAAAGGACATGCGCAACCAGGAGCTGCTGCAGATGATGAAGCTGGAAAAATCCCTGGTGTTCTTCTCCACCTCGCTCAAGGGCAACGAGATGGTGATGGAGCGCATGCTGCGCATGGAAATGCTGCGCAAGTACCCGGATGACAGCGAGCTGCTGGAGGACGTGATCATCGAAAACAAGCAGGCCATGGAGATGTGCTCCATTTACCGCAACATCATTTCCAGCACCATGGACGCGTTTGCCTCCATCATCTCCAACAACCTCAACATCGTCATGAAAATCCTGACCTCCCTGACGGTGGTTCTTTCCATTCCCACGCTGTTCGCGTCCCTCTGGGGCATGAACGTGCCCGTGCCCTTCCAGCAGAATCCGTATGGCTTCTGGATTGTCATCGCCATTACGGTGGTGGCCAGCCTGGCGGCGTTTCTGGTGCTGTGGCGCAAGAAAATGTTTTAACGGCCGGGGGAGGATCGCATGCTTACCGCTGTCATTACCGGCGGCAGCCGCGGTATCGGCGCGCAAACGGTACGCGCGTTCTGCGCCGCGGGCTACCGGGTTGCGTTCTTTTACCTGCACAGCGAAGCCTGCGCGCAGGCGCTGGCCAGGCAGACCGGGGCCTGCGCCATCCGCTGTGATGTGCGTGATTCCGCCTGCGTGCAGGAGGCCTGCGCTCAGGCCAAAAGGCTGCTTGGGCATATCGACGTGCTGGTGAACAACGCCGGTGTGGCCCAGCAGAAGCTGTTTACCGATCTGACGGACGCCGACTGGCGCGATATGCTGGATACCCACCTGACCGGCGCGTTTCTTACAGCCCGCGCCGTGCTGCCGGAGATGATCAGCCGCCGGTATGGCCGCATCATCAATGTCGGCAGCATCTGGGGGCAGGTGGGCGCCAGCTGCGAGGTGCACTATTCGGCCGCCAAGGCGGGGCTGATTGGCCTGACGAAGGCGCTGGCCAAGGAGGTTGCGCCAAGCGGCGTAACGGTCAACTGCGTCTGCCCCGGGGTGATTGAGACGGATATGCTGGCCTCCTTTACCCCGGATGAGCTGGACGCCCTGGCGCAGGATACCCCCGTGGGCCGGCTGGGTACGCCGCAGGAGGTGGCCCGCACCATCCTGTGGCTGGCGGATCCCGATTCGGGCTTTCTGACCGGGCAGATCCTGGGTGTGAACGGCGGTTTTGGACAATAGCCCCGAAACCCGCCGTTTTTTCATTCTCCCCCTTGCCAGATGCAGGGGGGTG
This sequence comes from Clostridia bacterium, assembly GCA_016297535.1. GTDB lineage: Bacteria > Bacillota > Clostridia > Christensenellales > Aristaeellaceae > Limiplasma. Next base: position 3,279 of record JAEDGL010000175.1, read on the forward strand.
TGATACAATGCATGCGAAAGTATGTTCGCATTTATTCTGACAAACGGAGGTACCTGCAAATGGCAAAATCCAAAGTATACTTTACCAATTTCCGTGCTACGCCCGATATGTCGCTGCTGAAAAAATTCCGCCGCCTCATCGAAAAGGCGGGCATCCGCGAGATGGATCTGGACGGCAAGTTTACCGCCGTCAAAATCCACTTTGGCGAGCCGGGCAACCTGGCCTTTCTGCGCTCCAACTATGCCAAGGTGATGGTGGATACCCTCAAGGACATGGGCGCCAAGCCCTTTCTGACGGACTGCAACACCCTGTATGTGGGCAGCCGCCGCAACGCGCTGGATCATCTGGACGCGGCGTACACCAACGGCTACAGCCCTCTGCAAACCGGCTGCCATGTGATCATCGGCGACGGCCTGCTGGGCACCGATGATGTGGCTGTGCCCGTCAACGGCGAATACTGCAAGGAGGCCTTCATCGGCCGCGCCATCATGGATGCGGAGGCCATCATCTCCATCAACCACTTCAAGTGCCACGAGGGCACCGGCATTGGCGGCGCGCTCAAAAACCTGGGCATGGGCTGCGGCTCCACCGCGGGCAAGCGCCATATGCACCACGACGGCAAGCCCACCGTGCGCCCCGGCGTGTGCGTGGGCTGCGGCCGCTGCGTGCGCCAGTGCGCCCACGGCGCAATCAGCTTTGTGGAAGTTGAGGGCCGCCGCGTGGCCCGCGTCAATCCCGATGTCTGCGCCGGCTGCGGCCGCTGCGTGGGTGTGTGCCGCGACCGCGGCGCCATCCTGGGCCCCGACAGCTCCAACGATATGCTCAACTGCAAAATCAGCGAGTACGCGCTGGCGGTCATCCAGAACCGGCCCAACTTCCACGTATCCCTTGTGTGCGATGTTTCGCCCTACTGCGATTGCCACTCCGAAAACGACACGCCCGTTATTGCCGATGTGGGCATGTTTGCCAGCTTTGACCCCGTCGCCCTGGATGTGGCCTGCGCCGACGCCTGCAACCGCATGGAGCCCCTGCCCGGCACCTTCCTGGCGGAAAAAGAGGTGCGTACCGGCGACATCTTCAACGATACCCACCCCTACACCAACTGGCGCTCGGGCGTGGAGCACGCCGCCAAAATTGGCGCGGGCAGCCTGGAGTACGAGCTGATCGAAATTTAACTTTGCCCATTGGCCGCGCCTGTGCGCGGCCAATCAGAGCGGCGGAAAAGCTCGCCGTAGGCGAGCTTTTTCGCCGGGGATGCACCATTTGCCTACTCGCCTACGGCTCGCCGGGCGGCAAATGGT
>JAEDGL010000176.1 GCA_016297535.1 Clostridia bacterium
GAGGGCTGCGGCCCTCCGACACCTCCCAGAGGGTTTATCGACAGTCTGGGGCAGGCTGTAAACCGCCTGTCGGCACCCAAGGGACGGTTGGCCAGACCAAAAAACGCCTTTTTCCGCTGTTGATCGGAAAAAGGCGTTTTGTCGTTCAAGCTTTCCGGTGCCTGCGCAGGCAGGCAATGGCAAGCACGGAGAGCGCCAGCAGCGCGCCGTACCATCCAAGCGGCGCAGCGTCGCCAGTCAATGGCAGGGATGCTGTGGCCGGAGCTGCCCAGGAAACCTCAAACGGGCTGAGTGAGGAAACGGAAATGGAAAAGCCGTTGGGGGTAAGGGCAATGCTGCCATCCTGCGTCGAAAAAACTTCGACGCCTGCATCCGTCAGATGGCGGATGGTCACCTCGTAGCCTGCGGCGCTGTCCATGGTCATGCCCTCGGGATAGGGAAGATAGAGTGTGCCGGTGCCGGAGAGGGCGTTGTGCACGTCTTCGTCATCCACAATATGAATTTCATATTCGACGGACTGGCCGCTGACCGTTTCGGTTACCTCGGAGCGCAGGTAGAGCGCCTCGCCGCCATCCGCGGGGGAAATGAGCAGCGGACGGTACAAAGCCGCCGTATCCAGTTCGCTCTGTGCGGAAAGCAGCGGTTCGGTCATCGCGCCTGCGCCGGGGCGCAGCTTTTTGACAATGTACCCGGTATCCAGCTGAACATATTTGCCGGTCTGGGGATCCAGCACGTTTTCGGTACAGAACGGATCATCCGCGATGGGGCGGTACATGCAGAAGCTTCTCATGGGCGGATAGCCGCCGGCGGTTTCAAACTGATCATAGCTGACCACAACGCGTCCCTCAAACGCCCGGATCCGCCGCATGGCATCCTCCTGCGTAAGCGCATTGGTGGTAAGGATCACGCAAAGGGAGCAGGCATCCTCGACATCCGCGCCGGTTTCATCGCAATAGAAGCCACCGCCAAGAAGGATTTTGCCATTGCCCGTAATGGACATGCTGCAGTCTTCCTCGGCCGCTATGTTCATGGAATAATCCCGATCACAGCGGATCAGGTCGTTATTGACCAGCTCCAGGCAGGCCCCTCCGCGCAGCTCGCAGATCATGCCGTAGCTTCCCTTTACGCTGGCATCCAGGGTAATGCGGTAGTTTTCGCCGTCGTGCGCCCACACATACACCATGTCATTGAGCCTGACGTTTTCAAACGTATAGCTGCCTTCCTCGGTATGCCAGCCCTGCTCCAGCTGATAGTCATTGCCCCAGACGGTTTGATTGGCAAAGCGTACAGCAGAAGAAATCTCGCTGCCGGAAATGGTAACGCTGCTGCCCTGCCGGGTTACGGCAACCTGGCTGCTGCCCGCGCCCACGGTATAGCTGCATGCCTCTGTGCTCCAGTCCATGCGGGACATCACCAGTTCCCACGGGCAGGCTGTGGGGTTCATCTCATTTCCCCAGGTAATGCGGTACGTTGCGCAGGCCGCATCCGGCTGAAAGGCAATGGCCCGGTCGCAAAACGCCTCGCGCTGCAGCTTCGTACTGCCGTCCAGGCTGAAAACTTCGTAGGTGTAGCCCATGGCGGCATCATGCCCCTGCGGGAAGGGCAAAAACAGAACCGGCAGGGAGGACGGGCTGTCCGGCGTGACCACCGCGCCGGTTTCATCCACCACCTTCAGCTCCAGCAGCATGGCATTTTCCCCGGCCGGATCCGGCGCAACCCTGACCCATACCTTCCAGCCGGCTTCCCCCCGTTGTAGCCGGGCGTGCTGAGCGAATAGGGAACATTCCAGCGTTGGGCAATGCACAGTGCCTCCGTCCACTCCTCCTGCGCCAGTCCGGTCAGCGGCAGCAGCACGCCCAGCAAAAGCACGGCGAGCATCCAACGGCAAGACAACCTGCATTTCATAAAAAGAATCTCTCTTTGGCATTGATCCGGCAAAATGGTCCTGTTTTTCCCCGTAGTCTACACCCGAACGCATGTATTATCAACCGAACAGGCCGTCTCTCCTTCTTCCGGAGAGCCATTTCTCATCATACCCTAATCCATCCCGGATTGCATTTCTGTACCGAAAGCGGTATACTTTTTCTGTATCACTCAATCACTCTCCGCAGCCAAAGGAGGTAGGATCCCATATGCGTATTACGATGATCTGTATCGGCTCGACGGGTGATGTTCGTCCCTACATTGCGCTGGGACGAGAGCTGAAGGCGCGTGGTCACGAGATCACAATTTGCGCCTTTGCCGATTTCGAGCCCATGGTTCTGAAAGAACAGATGCAATTCAAACCCATCAACAGCGATGTGAGAGCGCTGATGGCCAACCTGATGAACGGCTCCACCGGCGTAGGCTTTCTCAAGCAGGTGCGCGATTCCCTGGTGGATATCATCGACCCGTTTCTGGCCGATCTGGAAGCCGCCTGTGACGGGGCCGAGGCCATCATCGGCACCTATCTGGGGCAGGTACTCCAGTCGCTGGCCGAGGTGCGCCACATCCCCTACATCCAGACGCACTATTTCCCCATGGACAAAAACCCCGAAACCCCCATCACCTCCGCCCCCGGCCAGCACGCCGGAAAGGCCTGGAACCTGGCCACCTACGACCTGGGCTATCTGCTGATCAGCATGATGGAGAAATACTACCTTGCCGACTGGCGCGAAAAAAAGGGCATGGCGCCCCGCAAGCTGGAAGGCAACCCCAAATACGAGCTCAACGGCCATATCATTCCCGTGCTGTACGCCATCAGCCCGTTGGTGATGCCCCGCCCCGCCGTATGGGGCGCCAACATCCACATGACCGGCTTCTGGCGCGACAGCCGCGATGTGGATTTTACCCCCTCACCCGAGCTGGCCGCCTTCCTGGCCGGGAGCGACAAGCCCATCTATGTGGGCTTTGGCTCCATGGTAAGCGGCGATATGGGCGAAACGCTGAGCATTGTGATGGAGGCCATCCGTCAAAGCGGCGTGCGCGCCATTCTCTCCAGGGGCTGGGGCGGCAGGGAGATACCTGCGGATCCCAACGTGTTTGTGGCGGATTTTGTGCCGCATGACTGGCTGTTCCAATATGTGGCGGGCGTGGTGCACCACGGCGGCGCGGGCACCACGGCCGCGGGCATTCAGGCGGGCTGCCCCACGCTGGTGATTCCCTTTGGCGGAGATCAGCCCTTCTGGGCCGGGCGCGTGCGCGAGCTGGGGCTGGGGCCCAAGGCCATCCCCCGCGACAAGCTCACCGTAAACAAGCTCAGCAAGGCCTTTATCGACCTGACCACCACCAAAAAATACCGCGTGGCCGCCCGCGAGCTGGGCGAACGCCTGCGCATGGAGCAGGGCTGCGTAAACGCCGCCAACATTGTGGAGCACGAGCTGCGCAAATGGCTGCGCGAGGAAGGCCGGGAGCCCATCATCGTACCTCAGAATGATCAGGTTGGCTGAAAAGGACGTTCCGCCTTTTCCGGCCGGCCGGAAGGAGCCATCATGCCAGATACCATTCGCCTTTTCGGCCTGGTAACCGATTCCATCGTGGACGGGCCGGGCTATCGTACCTCCATTTTCGTGCAGGGCTGTCCCTACCATTGCGAGGGCTGCCACAATCCCCAAAGCCAGCCCTTTGAGGGCGGCACGGTGTGGACGCTGGACGATGTGGAAAAGCAGTTTGCCAACAACCCGCTGCTCAGCGGCATCACCCTGTCCGGTGGCGAGCCGGCCGAGCAGGCCGGGGCCTGTGCGGAGCTTGCGCGCCGCGCCCATGCCAGAGGGCTTACCGTGTGGACGTATACCGGCTCCACGCTGGAAAAGCTTGCGCAGCGCGCCCGGGAGGATGCCGCCCTCGCGCAGCTTCTTCACGAGACGGATGTGCTGGTGGACGGCCCGTTCATCCTGGCGCAGCGCTCGCTGGAGCTGGATTTTTGCGGCAGCAAAAACCAGCGCCTGATTGATATGAACGAAACCCGCCGCCGGGGCGAGATCGTTTTGTGGACACCCCCGGCGTGGTGATGGGAGGCTGCCGATGAAACTGATGCTTTTGGCCACAGGCGGCACCATCGCCTGTACGCCCACGCCAAACGGACTGGCCCCCACCCTGCGCGCGCAGGATCTGCTGGACATGCTTTCGCCCTCGCTGCCCTGCGAGGTGGAGGCGTGCGATGTGTTCCAGATGGATTCCAGCAACATGCAGCCGGAGGAGTGGAGCATTCTGGCCCGCGCCATTGACCACGCCCTGCAAACCTGCGACGGCGTGGTGGTTACCCACGGCACCGATACCATGGCCTACACCGCGGCGGCGCTCAGCTTTATGCTGTGCGGCGTGGGCAAGCCCGTGATCCTTACCGGCTCGCAGCTGCCGCTTTCGCACCCGCTGACGGATGCGCGGCTCAACCTGCTGCGCGCCTTTACCGCCGCCATGGCGGGCGTGCCGGGCGTGTATGTGTGCTTTCACGACAAGGTTATCTCAGGGGTGCGCTGCGTCAAAACCCACACCTCCAGCATGGACGCCTTTTCCAGCGTCAACGC
>JAEDGL010000177.1 GCA_016297535.1 Clostridia bacterium
CCAAGAGAAGCGGCGGTAATCCCTTTGCCAAGCCCTGAAACGACGCCGCCTGTTACAAAGATATACTTTTTCATGTTCAGCACTCCATCCCAACAGATTACGCTTGTTCCAGTCTGCGTTTGTATTCGGTGGGAATCACCATGTGGAAGCACCGCAAAGCGGCATCAAAATGTCTGAGAATGCTCTTAGCCTTTGGCGACTGCGTCTTCAGCACATGCTTTTCAAGAATCCGGCGAAGCTCATCTGCATAGCAGCCGCAGACGGCTTCCACCTCCACCATGCCATGGTTGATGTACTGGTCAGCCATTCCCTGTTCATCCAGCACATAGGCGATGCCGCCAGACATGCCGGCTGCAAAGTTATCGCCAATCGAGCCAAGAACGACTACTCTGCCGCCAGTCATATACTCGCAGCCATGGTCGCCGACTCCCTCCACAACAGCGGTTGCGCCAGAATTGCGCACACAGAATCGTTCGCCCGCCATGCCGGCAATGTACGCTTCGCCGCTGGTTGCGCCATAGAGCGCTACGTTGCCGATGAGCGAATCCGTCTCGTGCCAGACCGCATTTTCAGGCGGAGCAACAGCCAGAATGCCGCCGGAAAGTCCCTTTCCCAGATAATCGTTGCATTCGCCGTGAAGGATGATCTGCTGTCCCCGAGGAAGAAAAGCGCCGAACGACTGACCTGCACAGCCGGAAGCATGAACACTTCTGCAGCCTGTAAGGGTTGTCCCAAAGGCACGGTGCGTTGTCAGAACTTCCGCATTGTCACCAGTCAATTGTTTGTCTGGACGCTCTTCAAGTGCAAAATGGAAGGACGCATCTGCGCGGCAACAGACGTTTATGCCACGGCCAATCAGGCTGGAAAGCTCCAGTTTTGTTCCGGGCTTAACCTTCAGCAGATCCGCACGGCCAACCAGTTCATTGACCGTACGGGCGCCGAGCTTCGCCATGATGACGCGCAGCTGTCCGGCCGTAAAACGCATGAAGCGCTCAATATATTCCGGCTTGCCTGTAAAGCGCTTGCGAAGTTCCGGATTTTGCGTAGCAATGCCAAAGGGACAGGTGCCCAAATGACACACACGCATCATTCTGCAGCCCATGGTGATCAAAGGAGCCGTAGCAAAGCCGAATTCTTCAGCACCCAGCAAAAGCGCAACCGCCACGTCGCGTCCGCTCATGAGCTTGCCATCTGCTTCCAGCTTTACGCATTGGCGCAGACCATTTTTGCAAAGCACCTGATGTGCCTCCGCCAGACCGATCTCCCATGGCAGGCCCGCATGATGCACACTGCTCAAAGGAGCTGCCCCCGTGCCGCCTTCTCCGCCGGAGATCAGGATGCCGTGAGCGCCTGCCTTGGCCACGCCGCTTGCAATGATGCCAACGCCCGTGGAGGAAACCAGCTTCACAGTCACATCTGCCTTTTCGTTCGCACATTGAAGATCATAAATCAGCTGCGCCAGATCCTCGATCGAATAAATGTCATGATGCGGCGGTGGAGAAATCAGCGAGATGCCCTCTGTGGAACAGCGGGTTCGCGCCACATCTCCGGTTACCTTCTTTCCCGGCAAATGGCCGCCTTCACCTGGCTTTGCGCCCTGGGCCATTTTGATCTGAATCTCTTTTGCAGATTGCAGATACTCGCGCGTCACGCCAAACCTGGCGCTGGCCACCTGCTTGACGGCGGAGTTAAGCTCCGTACCGAACCTTTCCGGCCATTCGCCGCCCTCACCGCTGTTGCTCCTGCCGCCCAGGCGATTCATGGCGATCGCCATGCATTCATGGGCTTCCCTCGAGATGGAGCCGTAGGACATCGCGCCTGTTTTGAAGCGACGGACGATCTGTTCAACCGGCTCGACTTCTTCCAGCGGAACAGGTGTACAGCATTCAAAGCGAAAATCCAACAGCGAACGAATGGCACGCGGGCCATCGCTTTCGATCATCTCTGCATACTTGTCAAACAGCTCTTCACTGTTTGTCCATACCGCCTGCTGCAGCGTATGAATCACCTGCGGCGTATAGAGATGTTCCTCAGCCGTTTCACTTTTGCGCAGGCGATGTACGCCGACGCTATCCAGCATCGGGTCAGACGTGGATTGATATGCCCTTTGATGATGCCAACGCAAATCAGCTTCAATGTGCTCCAGTCCAATACCGCCCAGTTGGTGAGGCGTATTGGTAAAATAGTTTTCCACCAACGGGACATCCAGGCCAAGCGCTTCAAAAAGCTGTGCACTCTGATATGCCTGCAATGTGGATACACCCATCTTGGATGCAATCTTCTGTACACCGGCAGTCAGCGCCTGATTATACTTTTGGACGCTTGCTTCCTTCTCGCAGAGGGATTTGATGCATTCGTGTGCCAGATATGGACATACTGCCCTTGCGCCGAATGCAATCAGCGCAGCCAGCTGATGAACATCTCTCGGCTCACCGCTTTCCAGAAGGACGGATACAGCCGTACGCTTCTTCTCCCGAACCAAATGCTGTTCCAGCGCAGAAACAGCCAAAAGGGAAGGAATGGCCATATGCGTGCGATCTACGCCCCGATCAGAAAGAATCACGATGTTTGCGCCGGTGGAAACGGCACGATCGCAGGCGGTGCAGAGCTCATCCACCGCGTTCTTCAAAGATGATTCTGGAGAAAACAGCAGGCTCAGCGTCGCCACTTGAAAATCGCTCCCGCGCATCTGACGTATTTTTTCCAGCTCTTCGATTGTCAGCACGGGTGAATCCAGCTCTATCACCTTACAGTTGCCAGGACTTGGCATGAGCAGATTGCCATCATCGCCCAGATAAATGGAACAATCTGTTTTGATTGACTCTCGCAGTGCATCGATCGGCGGATTTGTCACCTGCGCGAAGCGCTGCTTGAAGTAATCAAACAACGGCGGATGTGCCTTGGAGAGTGCCGCAATGGGTTCATCCGCCCCCATGGAAACAATCGGTTCGCTTCCATTCTGCGCCATGGGAAGAAGAATGTCCTGAATATCCTCTTTGGAATAACCAAATGCCTTGCATAGTTGTATGCGTTCAATTTCATCCAGTGGTTTGGAAACGGAAGGCTCTGCTGGCAGATCGTTTAGATGCACCATGTTCTGCAGCCATTGAGAATAGGGATGCTCCGCAGCATATTGCATTTTGATGGCGTCGCCTTCCAGCAATTCGCCAGAGGAAAGATCGGCCACCAACAGGCTTCCGGCTTTCAAACGCCAACGGCGGATGGTGTGATCTTTTTCCTCATGCAGCACACCTGCCTCGCTGGACAGGATCAGCCGACGGTCCTGCGTCAGGGCGCACCGCATAGGACGCAGGCCGTTGCGATCCAAAGAAGCGCAAACCTTTTCCCCATCTGAGTAAAGCACAGCAGCGGGTCCATCCCATGGTTCCATCAGGATGGACCAATAACGGTAAAAGTCGCGCCAAGGCGTTTCCACCCGCTGACCCTGCCATGGTTCCGGCAGCAAAACCATACCGCACAGCGGCAGCGGCAGTTCATTCATGCACAGGAATTCCAGCGTGTTATCAAGCATCTGTGAGTCCGAACCGTCTGCTGTCACGACAGGGAACACCTTCTGAATGTTCTGCTCCATCACAGGGGAACGCATGCTTTCCTCGCGTGCATACATGCGATCCTCATTTCCGCGAATGGTATTGATTTCTCCGTTGTGCAAAAGCATCCGGTGAGGATGTGCCTTTTCCCAGCTGGGCGTAGTGTTGGTGGAAAAGCGGGAATGAACCATTGCCATGCAGGATTGATACTGCCCGTTTTGCAGATCGTCATAGAAAGTACGCAGCTGATGAACCAGCATCATGCCTTTGTAAACGATGGTGCGGCTGGACAGCGAGCATACATAGGTTTCTGTTTGCTGATGCTCAAACTGACGGCGCAGAATGTAAAGTTTTCGGTCAAAGGCAAGACCGCAGGGCACATCGCCGGGCTTTGCAATGAAGCATTGCCGAATCGTGGGCATAGAGCGTCTTGCACCTGCGCCCAAAATTTCCGGATGGCAGGGTACATCACGCCAGCCGATCAGCTTCATTCCTTCCGCAGCGGTCAGCCGCGCAAAGATTTCGCGGGCCATTTGGGCAGCGATGGGATCTTCGGGCAGAAAGAACATACCCACGCCATATTCACCGGGCGCACCCAGCGAAAGATGCTGAGCAGCCGCCCATTCGGTGAATAAAGCGTGGGGCAGTTGAGTCATCACGCCCACGCCGTCGCCGGTGGTTCCCAAGGCGTCATGACCCGCACGATGAGCGAGGCGTTCCACAATTGTTAGCGCATCGCTCACCGTGCGGTGAGAGGGTTTGCCCCCAAGATCGACTACTGCGCCTACACCGCAGGATTCGTGTTCCATCTTTGGATCGTAGAGCGGATAAGGAGTCATCAAAGGGCATTCCTCCCGTTATTTGTATTGTTCAAGAACAATGCCGGCAGCATCGGCCATGCGCATTCCCTTACTCATGGACAGCTGCTGCAAGGCATGGTGAG
>JAEDGL010000178.1 GCA_016297535.1 Clostridia bacterium
TTGATCTCCCACCTGGACACGGATTGTCTGGAAACCTCCATCATCTCCGCCAGCTACTCCTGGGTAAGCCCCTTTCTTTTTCGGAGAAGGGCGAGCTTTTCTGACATGCTGATCATACTGCGCTTTGCCCGGACGGTAAACGCCTTTTCAGGTGCATGCTGTATCATTTGAGGTGCGCAGCAGCCCCGTGCCGCTGCCAATGCCGCCACCTGCCAGCAGATACGCCTTTACGGCGCGCTGCAGCGAGCTGCGCTCGGGCAAATCGGCCGGGCTGGTATCCTCGCTTACGCGGAACAGGAAGTGAAAGCACCCCCTGCTTTCGGTCTCGGAGTGGCACAGGTCAAAATCGCCTGCAAAGCGGCGAATGCCGGAATCCTGCCCAAGCAGCGTGCGCAGCGTGGGCGAAAGCAGCCAGCTTTCGCAGACGATGGCCCGGGGCGGCATGCCGTCCCTCAGGCACATGATGGGATGCTGCCGGTAAAACGCGCGCGCCTGACGGTAGGAGTCATCCAGCGCCTCGCGGGAAAGATCCGCCCCCATGGGAATGTGCACGGAAAGCACCGGGGTATCCGTGCCAAGGCCGGTGCTCTCCCCCTCCGCCGGCTCCAGACCGCAGAGGTATTCAAATTCCAGCGTGCCCAGGCGCACCAGCCTGCCGCTGGACTGCCGCCAGATCCAGAAGCCGCAATCAAAGCCCGGACGGCCAAACTCCAGCTCGTATTCCCGGGTCATGCGGTGCAGGCAGCAGAAGGTGTCGTACAGCACCTGCCGGGGAATGCCCGACGCGTGCAGCCGAACGGCGGTGCCATACATGGCCGCGGCAAACACACACAGGCCCGCAAGGCCATGGTGGGTTTCATCCTGCCCGGCAATCAGCGCATAGGCGGCGTTTTTGCCCTCCTCGGCGGTGGCGGGATGCTGCAGCCTGTCAATCATGGGAGAGAGCTCCTCCCACGGCAGGCATGCGGCGGCTGCCTCAATCAACGAAAGCTCACCGGCGGTAAAGGGCTGGGAACGCAAAACGGCAAGGGCGTGTTCGTGATGAATGTGATACATGAAAAGCCTCCTGTATAAACGAATCGTCTGGCCTATGTATTCGCGGCACCAAGTGCGATTTCCTGTCTGCAGCCTGCATGAGCTGCGCTTTCCGGGAGCAATGGCATCCTTTTCCATTTTTGAACGGGACGAACGCGCCCTGCGGCAAACTTTACAAGCGCCGGGGAGTATGATACAATCCACAGCTGGACAGCTTTGTCCTTGAATCGGATCATCCGATGGCGCTTTTTCACAGTACGCAAAATGGAGGAGCAGATCGCATGATGTATGACTACAAGGAGTGGGAAGGCTTTGAGCGCGCCACCTGGTGCCATGAGATCAACGTTCACAGCTTTATCCGCCACAACTTTACCCCTTACGATGGCGACGAATCCTTTTTGACCGGCCCCACGCAGGATACCATCGACCTGTGGAACATGGTGCTGGAGCTGAACCGTCAGGAGCGCGAAAAGGGCGGCGTGCTGGATATGGATACGGAAATCATTTCCACCATCACCTCCCACGGCCCCGGCTATCTGGACAGGAGCAAGGAGCGAATTGTCGGCTTTCAGACGGACAAGCCCTTCAAGCGCGCCCTCATGCCCTACGGCGGCATCCGCATGGCGCAAAAGGCCTGCAAAGATCACGGCTACGAGCTTAATCCCGATCTGGTCAAGTTTTTTACCATCCACCGCAAAACCCACAACGCCGGCGTGTTTGACGCCTACACGCCCGAAATGCGCGCCTGCCGCTCCAGCCACATCATTACCGGCCTGCCGGACGCCTATGGCCGCGGCCGCATCATTGGCGACTACCGCCGCGTGGCGCTCTACGGCGTGGACCGGCTGATTGCCGACAAGCAGGAGCAAAAGGAAACCACCCGCTCCGCCATGTATGAGGAGATCATCCGCGAGCGCGAGGAGCTCAGCGAGCAGATCCGCGCCCTGGAGGATCTGAAAAAAATGGCGCTGAGCTACGGCTTTGATATTTCCCGCCCCGCGAAGGATACCAAAGAGGCCATCCAGTGGCTGTATTTTGGCTACCTTGGCGCCATCAAGGAGCAAAACGGCGCGGCCATGTCGCTTGGGCGCACCAGCACCTTCCTGGATATCTACTCCCAGCGCGATCTGGAAAAGGGGCTGTACACCGAGCAGCAGATTCAGGAAATGGTGGATCATTTTATCATGAAGCTGCGCCTGGTCAAGTTTGCCCGCACCCCCGAGTACAATGCCCTGTTCTCCGGCGATCCCCAGTGGGTAACCGAGTCCATCGGCGGCGTGTGCGTGGACGGGCGCCATCTGGTTACCCGCATGAGCTACCGTTTCCTGCATACGCTGGATAACCTGGGCCCCGCGCCGGAGCCCAACCTGACCGTATTGTGGTCCGTGCACCTGCCCGACAACTTCAAGCGCTACTGCGCCCGCATGTCCATCGAAACCTCCTCCATCCAGTATGAAAACGACGATATGATGCGCATGACCCATGGCACCGACTACGCCATCGCCTGCTGCGTATCCTCCATGCGCATTGGCAAGGAGATGCAGTTTTTCGGCGCGCGCGCCAACCTGGCCAAGTGCCTGCTCTATGCCATCAACGGCGGCGTGGACGAGGTAACCCGCAAGCAGGTGGGCCCGGAGTTCAAGCCCATCACCAGCGAATATCTGGATTACGACGAGGTGATGCGCAAGTACGACGCCATGATGCGCTGGCTGGCGGAGGTGTACGTCAACACCCTCAACGTTATCCACTACATGCACGATAAATACTGCTACGAAAAGCTGCAGATGGCCCTGCACGACAAGGATGTAACCCGCTGGTTTGCCACCGGTATTGCAGGATTGTCCGTTGTGGCGGATTCGCTGTCGGCCATCAAGTACGCCAAAGTCAGGGTCATCCGCGATGAAACCGGCCTGGCGGTGGATTATGAGGTGGAGGGCGACTTTCCCAAATACGGCAACGACGACGACCGGGTGGATCAGATTGCCTACGATATCGTGCACACCTTTATGGAGCATGTGCGCAAAAACCACACCTACCGCAACGCCGTGCCCACCACCTCCATCCTTACCATCACCTCCAACGTGGTGTACGGCAAGGCCACCGGCTCCACGCCCGACGGCCGCAAGGCGGGCGTGCCCTTTGCGCCCGGCGCCAACCCCATGCACAACCGCGATACCCACGGCGCGGTGGCCTCGCTGGCCTCCGTGGCCAAGCTGCCCTTCAAGGATGCGCAGGACGGCATCTCCAACACCTTCTCCATCATTCCCGGCGCGCTGGGCAAGGATGACCGTATCTTTATGGGCGATCTGGATATTGAGCTGGATTGCCTGAACGGCGCGTGCGCCACCCCCACCCTGTTTGAGGGCATGGATGGCGAGGCTGACGACTAAGAAAGGAGTTTTTCATCATGAAAGCAACCGAAAGCCAGATCGATAACCTGGTAAGCCTGCTGGACGGCTATGTCAAAAAGGGCGGCCATCACCTGAACGTAAACGTGTTCAACAAGGAAACCCTGCTGGATGCGCAGGCCCATCCCGAAAAGTATCCCCAGCTGACCGTGCGCGTAAGCGGCTATGCCGTCAACTTCATCAAGCTTACCAAAGAGCAGCAGGATGAAGTAATCTCCCGTACCTTCCACGACCAGATGTAACCCGGGAAGCAGCCTATGGAAACGCAGCTCAGCGGTTATGTTCATTCCATCGAAAGCTTTGGCACCGTGGATGGGCCGGGTATCCGGCTGGTGGTGTTTTTTCAGGGCTGTCCCATGCGCTGCCTGTACTGCCATAATCCGGATACCTGGCGCATGACCGACGGTCAGCCGGCCACGGTGGAGCAGATCATGGAGCAGTACCGGAAAAACAGGGTTTTTTACCGCAAGGGCGGCATTACCGCCACCGGCGGCGAGCCGCTGATGCAGCTGGATTTTCTGACCGCGCTGTTTGAAGCTGCCAAACAGGAGGGCGTGCACACCTGCCTGGATACCTCGGGCGCTACCTTTCGCCCCGATGATGCGGCGCTTTGCGCCCGCTTTGACCGGCTGATGAACGCCACCGACCTGATCATGCTGGATCTGAAACAGGTGCTTGCGCAGCGTCACCATCAGCTGACCGGGCAGGCAAACGACGGCATTCTCGCCTTTGCCCGCTACGCATCGGATCGCGGCAAGGCGCTGTGGATCCGCCATGTGGTGGTGCCCGGCTATACGGATGATGAGGAATCGCTGACTGCGCTGGGGCGCTTTATGGCCACGCTGAAGGGCGTGCAGGCGCTGGATGTGCTGCCCTATCATACCATGGGCGTACCCAAATACCGGGCGCTGGGCATGCCCTATCCGCTGGAGGGCGTTTCCCCCATGGATGCGGAGGGCGCGCAGAGGGCGCGTCAGGTGATTCTCAACGCCTACCGCCGGGAAAAAAGTACCCATCAGTCATAATACAGGTCCC
>JAEDGL010000024.1 GCA_016297535.1 Clostridia bacterium
TCCGCCAGTTTCTGTCGGAAAAGATCGCGAAGCGAGCTTTTTCGACACGCTGAGGTGTGACTGCGAAAGTCACACCTTTTCCCTGTTTGATTGTCCTGTGAGCAACGCCCGAATTACGGGAGCCTGGAACCGCCTGTTACATGGCAAAGAGAACGCCAACCACGGCCGATGCCAGAATGAAAACAATGGGATGCAGCCCCTTGGTCTGCTTTACCTTGTTGGAAAACACCCAAAGCACCACGCCCAGTACCAGCCCCTTCCAATTGAAGGCGGCAAGGCTCCAGCCGGCGGGCAGCAGGTTGGTAACGGCCACGCTAAGTCCGGCTGCGGCGATCAACCCGGTGGATGCAGGACGAAGGCCGTAGAACGCCGCGTTGACATAACGGTTGTCGCGGAAGGTTTTCAGAATCATGGACACGATGAGGATAATGATTACCGCGGGTGCAACCAGCCCCAGCGTAGCCACCACGGCACCCAGAATGGCCGTTGGCATGCCCGCCACATCCATGCCGGTCAGAAAACCCACATAGGTCGCCATGTTAACGCCGATGGGGCCGGGGGTGGACTCGCCCACGGCAATCATATTGGCCAGATCCGTATGCGTAAACCAGCCGGTGCTGTTGGACATTTCGTAAAGAAAGGGAATGGTGGCCATGCCTCCGCCCACGGCAAAGAGGCCGGTTTTGAAAAAAGCCCAGAAAAGCTGCAAAAAAATCATGCTTTCTTCCCTCCTGCGTTCTTCAGCACAATGCCAATGATGCCCGCGGCCAGCACAAACAGAACGGGGCTGACGGGGGTAAAATAGCTGCCAAGGGCGATCACCACAAAGATGGCCAGCGTAAGCTTGTCGATAACGGCTTTCCGAAACAGCTTGACAACCGCGTTCAAAATCAGAACGCAAACGCAGATGCGGATGCCGCCAAAGGCGTGCTGCACCCAGCCCAGATGGCTGAACGCCTCAATAACGCCCGCCAGCAGAACGATAATAACCAGCGACGGGAATACCACGCCCAGCGTGGCAGCAATGCCGCCCGCAATGCCCTTTAGCTTCTGGCCGACAAAGGTAGCGGTATTTACCGCGATAATCCCCGGCGTACACTGGCCAATGGCAAAGTAATCCATCAGCTCCTCCTCGGTTGCCCAGCCTTTTTTGTCTACCACCTCACGTTGCAAAATGGGCAGCATCGCATAGCCGCCGCCAAAGGTCATCACACCAACTTTGGCAAACGTGCAGAACAGATCCCATAACACGGCAATTCAACCTCCCGAATCCAAATTGAGTACTTTGCTACTATACCACAAAAGAAAAAAGATGCCAATCCTCCCTGCAAAACGTCCTTGCGCCGTTTGATAGAACGGCGCATAGCTGGTATACATGCAAAAGGATCATTTTGTCCTAAACTTATGATCCATTGACGTTGTAAGCAGAATGTCTTGTGCGTATAATATTGATTAACAGGGAGAATAACTCCCAAATTGTAAATCAATCAAAGGAGAGAGATGACTATGCGCAAACTGTTGGCTGCCATTCTGGCTTTGGCGATGCTCTTGTCCGTAACGTCCTTCGCCCTGGCTGAGGACCCCATCACCGTAACCGTGTTCCGCGGCGACCCGGGCGATCAACCCACGGATGACAACAAGATTTACAAAATGATTGAGGAAGAATTCGGTATCAAATTCGAGATCGAATTTCTAGCCGGCAACCTGGATGAAACCCTGGGCACCAAGCTGGCTGGCGAAGACTATCCCGATCTGTTCGACGGCGGCAACAGCGCCGAAAAGCTGATCAACGGCGGCGCGCTGATCGACCTGATGCCCTACATCACCGAGGAAGGCACCCCCAACCTGTACAACCACATCAAGGATCTGCTGCCCCAGCTGGTCAATGAGAACGGCGAGCTGTTCATCATCCCCAACTACGGCATCAACTACAACGCCCAGATCCAGAACAGCTGCAACGGCCCCGCCTTCTTCATTCAGAAGCAGGTGCTTGAGTGGGCAGGCTATCCCCAGATCAAATCCCTCAACGAGTACTTTGACGTAATCGAGCGGTTCATCGCCGCCAATCCCACCAACGAAAACGGCGCTGCCTACGAGGGCTTTGCCATCCTGTGCGAGGGCTGGCGTCACTTCTGCCTGATCAACCCCGTGCAGCACCTGATGGGCCGTCCCAACGATGGCGAAGTGATCGTGAATGTGAACTCCGGCAACTGGGAAACCACCACTTTCATCAACCAACCCTACGCCAAGGCCTACTACGCCAAGCTCAACGAGCTGTACAACAAGGGCCTCATCAACCCCGATACCTTCGTTATGACCTACGACCAGTACATCGCCAAGCTGTCCAGCGGCACCGTGCTGGGCATGTTCGACCAGACCTGGGACTTCGGCACCGCTACCGCCGCCCTGGAAACAGCCGGCATGTACAAAAACACCTTCTGCGCGCTGCCCCTGGTGTATGACGAATCCTACGGCTTTGGCAAAATCGAGGAGCAGTACCTCAACGGCTCCGTTCCCAACAAGGACCGCGGCTTTGGCATCTCCGTCAACTGCGAGTACCCCGAGCGCATGATCAACCTGTTTGAAAACCTGCTCAGCGACCGCTGGCAGAAGATTCTGCAGTGGGGCATCGAGGGCGAGGACTACTACGTGGAAAACGGCCGCATGCTGATGACCACCGAGCAGTACAACCATCGTCAGGACGCCTCCTGGAAGATGGCCAACGCGGCGCTTACCATTTGGGAATCCGCCCCCAAAAAGCAGGGCACGCAGGATGACGGCAACGCTTGGGCGCACAGCGATCAGCCCGAAAACTACTTTAACCTGATGAGCGATTACGACAAGGCCTTCCTCTCCGCCTACGGCTACAAGAAGCCCGCCGATTTCTTCAATCCTCCCTGTGCGCTGGCTCCTTACGGCGAGGCCTGGCAGATCGACAAGACCCCCATCCAGGATGACTACGATAAATTCAACCTCATCCAGGATCAGTGGCTGCCCAAGATCATCATGAGCGCTGATCAGGCCGCGCTGGACGCCAACTGGGATGCTTTCATCGCCGAGATCAACCCCTACTGCGAGGTCTATACCAACTACATGCAGGCCGAAGTCCTCAAGCTTGTGGAGCAGGCCACCAGGTAATCCATGATCTTTCGCGCTATGGGGAGAGGTTTGCCTCTCCCCATGGTTTTTTAGAAAGGGGTGCCAAACGATGATCGGAGCTGCGCAAAAGAGTCTCATTCCTCCTCCGTCTACCCGAAAAAGCATATGGCGTAAGCTATGGGATCAGAAATACCTGATGTTGATGTCTGTGCCTGTGCTTTTGTATGTCATGCTTTTCAACTACTACCCGCTGTGGGGATGGCGCTACGCCTTCCAGAATCTGGACCTTTCCACCATCAAAAAGGGAGCCGACTGGATCGGTCTGGACAATTTCAAATGGCTTTTCAACGAAAGGCTCTTCTGGCTCGGATTTCGGAATACCCTTGCCATGAGCCTGATCAACCTTGTTTTTGGCACGGTATCCTCCATCCTGCTAGCCATTCTGCTAAACGAGGTACGCAACCGTACCTTTAAGCGTACCGTGCAAACCGTTACCTATCTGCCTCATTTTCTGAGCATGGTGATCGTTGTGGGCATGGCCCAGAACATGTTTACCACTGACGGCCCCGTTAACCGCATTCTGATGACCACCGGCCTGATCGACGAGCCCATCTGGTGGCTTGGCAGGGGCCAGTACTTCTGGTGGCTGGTGGGCATCATCAACGTATGGAAGGAGATAGGCTGGAATTCCATCATCTATATTTCCACCATGACCTCCATTGATCCCACCCTGTACGAGGCAGCCGCCATCGACGGCGCGGGGCGCTTTCAGCGCATTCTCAACGTTACCCTGCCCGGAATCAAATCCACCTTCGTGGTGCTGCTGATTATGAACATCGGCCATTTGATGGAGGCCGGGTTTGAAATTCAGTATCTGCTGGGCAACAAGCAAGTTTACGATTTTTCCCAGACGCTTGATGTATTTGTGCTGGAATTTGGCATCCAGAACAACAAATACGGGCGCGCCATCGCTGCGGGCATGTTCAAGAGTGTGGTTGGTATTTTCCTGCTCTTCGGCGCCAATTTTGTGGCAAAGAAGCTGGATGAAGAAACGCTGCTGTAAAGGAGGGATATCCTGTGACCGCCATACCCATGAAAAAAAGAAGAGCCAAAAAACGGGATGTCGTTTTCCCGATCGTAAACGGCGTGGTTCTGTGCATTCTCATGTTTATTACCCTGTTCCCGGTTATCAATACGGTGGCGATTTCCTTTAACGACGGCATTGACGCTGTGCGCGGCGGCATCGGCCTGTGGCCGCGACAGTTTAGCATGGAGGCGTACAAATCGCTGCTGTCCGACAAGCTTACCTACAACGCCTTTGGCATTTCCGTTGCACGTACGGTTATCACCACCCTGCTCAACCTGCTGTTTACCTCCATGCTGGCCTTTGCGCTCAGCCGCAGGGAATACATTCTGCGCAAGCTGATCACGCTTGCCGTTGTGCTGACCATGTATGTTAACGCAGGCCTGATCCCCAACTTTCTGCTTATCCACCGCACCCTCAGGCTAAGCAAAACGTTCTGGGTTTACATTATCCCCACCATGTTCAGTTGCTTCAACATGATCGTTATCCGCACCTATATCCTCGGCCTGCCCGAAGCGCTTGCCGAATCCGCCCGCATAGACGGTGCCAACGACCTGCGCATTTTCTGGCAGATCATTTTTCCGCTGTGCACACCCGTACTGGCTACCGTGGCATTATTTGTGGCGGTTGGCAGCTGGAACCAGTGGTTTGATACCCAGCTGTACAACGGCAGCAAAAAGAATCTGTACACCCTGCAGTATCTGCTCAAGATGAAGCTGGCCACCTCCATGAATACCACCAACGCCGCCAATACCTCGGTGGACGCATTGGCCGCCACCAGCGCCAGCAAATCTACCCCGGTTACCGTGCGCTGCGCCATTACGGTGGTCTCCGCGCTGCCCATTCTGATGATTTATCCCTTCCTGCAGCGTTACTTTGTCACCGGCATGGTGCTGGGCGGCGTCAAGGGATGATTCGTCCTTATTCAAAAACCCCTTCGGTTCCAAAGGCCGAAGGGGTTTTTGAATGTCAGAAAAGTTCGTCAACGATCTTTTCTGGCAAGGATTGAAAGGAATGTTTTCTGCAAAGCCAAAAACGCCTTGTGCAGCAAGCCGGGCGATACAAAGTCAGAAGGACTTCGGCTCCACTGACAGCGCCTTGAAAGGATTATCGACAATCCGAACGCGATGGGGCCTTTCTGAAAGGGCTCCCGCGTATGTGTTTCCCCGTATTTCCATACAGTTTACAACACATGGTTGTAAGCAGATGGATCCTGAGAGAACTGATGACGGTTTCCTTGCTGAATGATGCACGTCGCATGAAGGCCTTCTCTGCTGGCTGCTTCCGATAATTGCCGGGCCATCGGAAGGCAATCTTCATCGTCAGAGCCGCAAAAAATGGAAAGCTCAATGTTCTTTTGCCTGATGGCATTCACCACTTCCTCGGTATGCTCCCGCAGGATTGGGATCCAAGGACTTTGCAAAATCAACCTGTCGCAACGCACAGGTTCAAACGCAATCGCCCGCAAAAGCATATCGCATCCCGCCGAAAAGCCGCCACAGGCAATCGTCCGGTAGCCTTCGCTTTGCACTCTTTCCAATGCTCTGGCCACGGGAAGATAGGAGGCCCGGTCGTAGCGCCAGCGATAGGTTCCATATCCGTCCGGCTCGGCGCTTTGAATGGTTTCCAGCTGCCAGTGGGGATTGTCCGCAAACAGCGGTTGCCAGTCTTCCCTTGCAGTTTGTCCGTTCTGCGTATTTCCGTGAACCGCCAAAAAGAGCTGCTCCGCCTTTTTTTCTTTCCAGGTGAATACCTCTTTTGCTCCTGATACGGCATCTGCATAACGCTTGTCAGAGAGGGATTTAAGTGAAACAAACGCGGGGCTGCCTGTCAGGGCTGCAAGATCGTCATCCTCCAGCACCTCCGGGCGATACCACCATCCGTTTTCAAGAATGGCTTTTTTCAGCCATTCCAGCGCCTTTTCCGGCTGACTGGATCCTCCGGCGAGACAGGCAAGAAAATACAGCGTTTGCGGCCCGTAGTGTTCGGGGTTCTTTTCATATTCCTGCAGTAAAAACGAATAGGCCGCTGCATATCCGTTTTCGGCGATGGACAGGGTTTCCTCCAACAGGTCATTTTCCTTTTTCACGCTTTTGTCAAAGCTCCTCTTTTGATCGTCAGATGATTTTTTGGGGTGCGTATCTTCCAGCCAACGGCTACAGCCTTCACAGCTGCTGCGGCGGTCAGGCGTTTTCCCTTTGTGCCCGGGCGATGGCGGCAATGTCGCCAACCCCGTCCAGAACAATGCTGGGACAATAGGCATAGGTTTGAAGCGTTTCCCGGGTGGAAACCCCGGAAAGCACGAGCACGGTGGACATGCCGCTTTCCATGCCGGAGATGATGTCCGTATCCATCCGGTCGCCCACCATCACGGCTTCGGCCGAGTGACAGCCCAGCAGCTTCAGGCCCGTGCGCATCATCAGCGGATTGGGCTTTCCGCAGAAATATGCCTGCGTGCCGGTTGCCATCTCAATGGGCGCAATCAAAGCGCGGCAGGCCGGGGCAATGCCGTTTTCGATCGGGCCCGATACGTCGGAATTGGCGCCGATCAGCCGGGCTCCCTTCAAAACGAGGTTGGTTGCCTTGGTCAGCGTATCCAGCGAATAGGAGCGGCCTTCGCCTACCACCACATAATCCGGGTTGACATCGTTCATGGTAATGCCCGCGTCGTAAAGCGCATTCAAAAGCCCTGCCTCGCCAATGGCAAAGACCGAGCAGCCGGGGGCCTGCTCCTTCAAAAAGGCTGCCGTAGCCAGCGCGCTGGTATAAAAGTGTTCTTCCGATACATTCAGCCCCATCCGGGCCAGCTTCTGGTTGAGCTCCCGGGGCGTGTAGCCGCTGTTGTTGGTCAGAAAAAGGTATTCCTTCTTTTCCTCATGCAGCCACTGGATAAATTCGGCCACGCCGGGCAAAACGCGGTTGCCGTGATAGATCACGCCGTCCATATCGCAAATGAAACCCTTTTTCAGATGAAAATTGATGGGAGAATTGACACTCATTGTTGAATGCCCGCCTTTCTGTTTTTTGCAAATGGTTAATATGTAAGCCTTCTCCTGCAACGGGGATGGTGATTGGATACACCCGTTATCCCCTAAACCATTATGGCATTTGGATGTAAATTCTGCAAGCGGGTTAATGTAAAATGGTTGTGAAGGATAAACCCGAACAGGATCGTCCTGAGAGCGGCTGCTTACAGCCAGCCCTCATGCGTTTGCTTGTACCGGCGGATATGTTCGTCCGCATCCCGGATGAGCGCTTGCATCTCCTGCACGGAAGACACCGTGGCGCCGCTGGCACAGGCATGGCCGCCGCCGTGGTATTTTTCCGCAATGGTGTGGATGGAGGCAAAGCGTGAGCGCAGGCGCACGCGGATTTCTCCGTTCGCCGTATCGATAAACGCCAGCCAGCACAGCACGCCGCGGATATCGCTGAGGCTGGAAACGGCGGTGCAGGCGGTTTCAAAGGACAGGCCAAAGCGCTGCTGGATCTCGCCTGTTACGTGGATCCACGCCACGCCGTTGGGGGTGAGCTGCATGCTTTCATAGATATATGCCTTGAACCTGAGCTCATCAGCACTGCGCAGATAAAGATGGGCATAGAGCGTTTCGGTATCGATGCCCTGATCCAGCATCAGCCCGGCAAGCCGCAGGGTTTCACCCGTAACGCCCTCGTACAGAAAGCGCCCCGAATCCGTTACCATGCCGGTGTAGATGCATTCGGCAGCCCGGGTATTGATACTCAGCCGGTCGCAAAAGGCCTGATAGAACGCGGCGATCATCTCGCAGGCGGAGGAACGCCAGTCCTCTACCCAGTTGATGCCTCCGTAAGGGTCGTGCTCGATGTGGTGATCGATCTTGATCAGTTCCCGGCAAAGCGCGTATTTCGGGTTGGAGATGCGCTCATGGCTGCCAACGTCAATCACAATGCCCAGCGCGCTTTCGTAAACCGCATCGCTCACGGGTTCGTCATCCGGCCCCAGAAAGGCCAGATAATCGCTGTGCTCATCATCAATCAGATAAACCTGTTTGTTTGGCCAGGTCTGGCGGATGATTTCCCGGAGACCCTTGGTTGCGCCCACGCAGTCGCCATCCACCCGGATGTGACGAAAAAGCATGATGCAGTCCGCCGCCGCCATACGGTCGTAAATGGTTTGCAGAAGGGCGTTCATTGATTGGCTTCCTCCATGAGATGGTCAAGCTCCTCAAGCATGGCAAGGGCGGCTTCACGGCCGGGCAGGGTTGCGCCGCTGGCCCTTGCGTGACCGCCGCCGCCGTATTTGACGGCAATGGGGTTGATGTTGTGCAGGCTGGAGCGCAGCTCGCACAGCACGCCGTGATCCGTCTCGGTAAAATTGACCCAGATATCCGAGCCGCGGATGTCGCTCATCACATTGACCATGCCGCGCGAAATGGTAAACTCATCCGCGCCGTACTGCTCCAGCTCCTGCCGGGTGGTGTAGACGTAGGCCACTCTGTGCGGGGTGAAGCGGATTTTGAGCGTAAACTTGGCCCGCAGAATCAGCTGGTCAAAATCGGTCACATAGAGCTGGCGGTAGATTTCGTTGGCGTCCACGCCCTGCTCCAGCAGGAAGGAGGCGCAGCGCAGCGTGCGCGCATTGGTGCTGTCGTAGCGGAAACGTCCTGAATCGGTCACCATACCGGTAAACAGCGCCGTGGCCGCAGCGCTGTTTACGCGCAATCCGTGCTGCATGCACAGGGATACAATCAGCCCGCAGCAGCTTTCAAAGCTGCTGTCCACCACCTCCACAGGCGCTATCGGCCCGCAGAACAGGTGATGATCGATACGGCACAGCGCCTTTGCCTGCGAATAGCGCCCGTCGCTGATCAGGTGCGGCGCGGAGGTATCCAGAATGATGCAAAGCGCGTTGGGAAACACCTCGTCCGGCACTTCATCCATCACGCTGTCCGCCATAAAGGCGTAGCGGCCCGCCGCGTCGCCGGTCATGTAAACCTGCTTTCCGGGAAAGTTTTCCAGTATGATCTGCTTCAGCCCCGTCTGGCTGCCCAGCGCGTCGCCATCCGGGTTGGTATGCCGGTGCAGCACAATGATATCATGCGCCTGAAGAAGGGAAAGAATCTGTTGCATGCAAACACCTCGCAAAAAACATCAGGAAGGTCTGCCGGTACCGCTTTTTACCGGCGCGCCAGCTCCCAGAAGGC
The DNA here is from genome assembly GCA_016297535.1 of Clostridia bacterium. GTDB lineage: Bacteria > Bacillota > Clostridia > Christensenellales > Aristaeellaceae > Limiplasma. The sequence continues at coordinate 9,364 of JAEDGL010000024.1, forward strand.
AACCGCGCTGGCGGCGGCCACGTTCAGCGAATCCACCCCGTGGGCCATGGGAATGATGACGCAGTAATCGCAGGCGGCAATGGTGGACAGGGCCAGCCCGTCGCCCTCCGTTCCCAGAACGATGGCCAGCCTGTCCTCGCGCGCAAGGCGGGGATCGTCCACGCGGATGGCGCAGGGGCTCAGCGCCATCGCGGCTGTTTTGAAGCCGTGCGCGTGCAGGCGATTCAGCCCGGAAGCGGGCCAGTCGGCTGCTCTGGAGCCAAGGCGCGCCCACGGAATCTGAAAAACGGTTCCCATGCTCACCCGCACGGCGCGACGGCGAAGCGGATCGCAGCAGGTGGGATCCAGCAGCACGGCATCTATGCCCAGCGCAGCCGCAGAGCGGAAAATAGCGCCCACGTTGGTCGGATCAACCACTCCCTCCAAAACGGCCACGCGATGAGACGTACGCAGGATTTCATCAGCGTCAGCCATTGGCGGACGGCGCATGGCGCACAGAATGCCCCGGGTAAGGCGGTAACCGGTCAGCTGTGCAAGAAGCTCCGGTGACCCGGTAAATACCGGAATTTCGCTCAAGCGGGCAATGATTCCGGCGGCCTGGCCAGTGATATGCCTTTCCTCCATCAGCATGGAAAGGGGCTGGCACCCGGCCTCCAGCGCGTGACGGATGACCTTCAGGCTCTCCGCAATCACAATGCCTTTCTCGGGCGACTGAAGGCTGCGCAGCTGGGCCTCCGTAAGGCGAACATAGGGTTCCAGCCCGGGGTGGGAAAAATCCTGAATATGGATGATTTCAGCCATGCAGGCTCCTCCGTTTAGGTGTATACGTCTTCTTCCTGAAAGATGGAATCAGGTTCAACAAATTGACGGCGGTATTGGGTGGGCGTCATCCTGCACTGCGCCAAAAACGCGCGGTGAAACGTACGGGGATTGCCGTAGCCACACAGATAAGCCACCTCCGAAATGGAATGGGCGGGATTGCGCAGCAGGAAGCACGCACGGTCGATGCGCAGGGCGTTGATATACTGCCGGAAATTGATGCGCAGCTGCTGTGAAAAAATATGGGACAGATGGATGCGGCTTACGCCAAGCATGCGCGCCACGGTTTCCAGGGTGATGGGCTCCAGATAGTGTTCGCCGATATAGCGCAGCACCTGGCAGGACAGATCATAGTGCATCTGCTTTTCCATGGGCACGGGCTTTACGCACTTGAACAGGAAGGACAAAAAGAGATGCAGATAGCCGTAAACCAGCCCTTTTCCATGATGAGGAAACCGTTTCTGCATATCTGATATAAGCACATCAAGCTCTGGGAGCTTTTCCGCCTGTGCAAGCACCGGATGCTCCAGCGCCATGCTGCGCAGTTGATAGGTAAATTCTGAAATAATGTCTGGCGAAAAAATCAGCGTAACACCGGAGGCGTCCTTTGAAACAAAATCATAGGAATGAGGAATTGCAGGAAACACCACGGTAATATCTCCCGCCGTTATGGTATATTGCGTGCCGGAGATGGTCATTTTCTGAACGCCGTTGGTCAGGCACACAATTTCCACCACGTCATGCACATGCAGCGGAAAAGGATGATCGCATATTTGTCCTATGTACGTTTCGTCGTCACGGATTTCATAAAACAAGGTTCCCATATGGCCGGTCTCCTTTGCAAACGATCATGCACACTTGCAGCTGCTTTGATTGTATATGCGCAGCAGGATTTTGTCAAAGGGAAAAAGATCATTTTGTCCTTTATTTGCTCGCCCGAGACATTGATAGAGGCGGGATTGTTGTCTATAATGGCAATAGATTTGTCAAGGAAACGCCTCCTGATATACATTTGCGCCGTCTGAGAGCAGCAAGGAGTGAATGGCATGATTCGTAAAGTGAAAGTGGAGAACGGTTGGGTTCGGGGGTTGCCTGCGGCTGATCCGCGTATTACCAGCTATAAGGGCATTCCCTTCGCCGCCAAGCCCGTTGGCTCAAACCGCTGGCGCGCGCCGCAGCCCTGTCCTGATTGGGAGGGCGAATTGTTTGCAGCGGATTTTGGCCCTATCGGCATGCAGGCCAACTGTGCTGGCGACCCTGCCAGGGATATCTATGCGCGCGAATGGGCGGTAGACGCCGAATTGCCCATGAGCGAAGACTGTCTGTATCTGAACGTGTGGGCCCCTGCGGACGGGCGCAAAAACCTGCCCGTATATGTATGGTACTTTGGCGGCGGTTTGCAGGTAGGCAACACCACCGAGATGGAGTTTGACGGCGAGCGCATTGCCCGCCGAGGGGTTGTTGTAGTTACGGTGGGCTACCGGCTGAATGTATTCGGTTTTTTGTGCCATCCGGAGATTACGGCGGAAGCGCCGGAGGCGCCGGCCAATTTTGGCTTTCTGGATCAGCAGGCAGCCACGCGCTGGGTAAAGCGAAACATTGAAGCCTTTGGTGGAGACCCGGAAAACATTACCATTGGCGGTCAATCCGCCGGAGGCATGAGCGTATGCGCCCAAATGACCAGCCCGCAAAACAGAGGGCTGTTTCAGCGGGCCATCGTGCAAAGCGGCACCTTCCTGATGCCCTACGGACTGCAATTTGCCCTCGGCCAGCGCACGCTGGCGCAGGCGGAGCAGCAGGGCGTACAATTTTTTGAGGCATTGGGCGTAAAAACGCTTGCAGAGGCTCGCAGCCTGGATGCGCGGTATGTGGAGGAAAAATCTCTCCAGTGGCCCTGGGGCTGCTGGGGGGAGGCGATTGACGGTGTTTTCAGCACCTATTCCAGCAATGAGTGGAGCCTGCATCGGGACCGCGTGATCTGCCCCGTGCTCTTGGGCCTTACCAGCACCGAGTTTACCTCCGCGCCACCGGCCACCTCAGAGGAGGAGCTGACCACCCTGGCCATGCAGCACTTTGGCCGGGACGCCGGCAGGTTTCTTAGCCTTTTTTCCCATCCGGCAACCGGGGAAAGTATCGCCAGGGAAGGCCTTGTGCACACCATCGCGCACGCCATCCGCGTGGCAAGCCGTCAAAACCAGCTTGCCCGTATCGATCAGCCGCTGTACGCCTATTGCTTTGATGCGGACATTCCCGGCTGGGATCATCCCGGCACCTTTCACTCGGTGGATCTATGGTTCTTTTTTGAAACGCTATCCAAGTGCTGGCGTCCCTTTACCGGCAAGCACTTTGATCTGGCCCGCCAGATGTGTGACTACTGGGTCAACTTTATCCGTAAGGGCGACCCCAACGGATTGGACAGCCAGGGAAAGCCGCTTCCGCTGTGGCCCAGGCTTACGGAGGAAGCGCCCGCCCGAATGCTTTTTGCGGATACGGCCATCCCTGTTGCGTGGCCGAAGAGTGAATTGGAAACCCTGCTGGTGGAAAGCAGCTTGAAAAGGGAATGCTAACACAAAAGTTCTTCAGTCTTTGAAACCGAATGGGTTCAGGCTGTTGAATAACCTTACAGGGAGTTGTCAGAGGAGTCGCAGTCCCTCTGTCTTTGCTACGTATCGTCCGGCTTTGCCAAAAACATTTCTGCCAGTTTGGGCCAGAAAAAGTCGTCGCGGGCGAGTTGTTTTGACATGCTGACGCGGGAGCGCTTTCAAAAAGCACTCCCGCGTTGCGTTTCATTTTGAAAAGCGGTTTACCTGGTCACGGCGTCCAGGGTGCAGCCCTTATCAAACTCAATGGTGCCCTTGTAGTTTTTGATAACGCCGGTCACGGTAATTTCATCCCCCTCGGCCAGGCCGGAAGCGCCTTCGCCGGACAGACGGTAGCACTGGATTTTGTAATCCTCCATACCGGCCACCACGATGGTTACGGTAATGTTCTGATACTCGTCGCTCCAGGCGGTATCGATGGAGGAAATGACGCCGGTCAGGGTTTTGGTATCGTTCATGGACAGACCGTCCTCCAGCGCATATGCGCTGAGCACGGTGCGGACCATCGCGGCCGCATCGTAGTCAACAAGCACGCAGCCCTTGTCAAACTCGATGGTACCCTTGTAGTTTTTGATGGTGCCGTACACGGCAATCTTGTCACCCACCGCCAGGTTGGCCGCGCCCTCGCCCTGCAGGCGGTAGCACATGATGGGCTGCTCGGTCTTGCCATCGCACACGATGGTTACGGTAATGTTCTGATACTCATCGCTCCAGGCGGTATCAATGCTCACAATTTCACCGGCCAGCGCGGTGGGAGCGGTCATTGCCACGCCATCCTCCAGCTTGTAGGCGGCGTCCAGCACGCCCTGCTGGGAAACGATCTCGCCAAAGCCAACCAGCACGCAGCCCTTGTCAAACTCGATGGTGCCCTTGTAATTCTTCAGAATGCCTTCCACGGTGATCTTGTCGCCAACGGCCAGCTTTTCGGCGCCCTCGCCGCTCAGGCGGTAGCACTGAATGGGCTGATCGGCCAGCTCGCCAATCTGCAGATCCACGGTGATGTTCTGGTACTCATCGCTCCAGGCCGTGGGAATGCCGATGACGGTGCCGTACAGGCGCTGAGGCTCTTCCATGGCGATGCCGTCCTCCAGCGTGTAGGCGGCGGCAACGATTTCCTCATAGCTCAGGCCATCCAGAATCATCGCGGCAGGTACCCGGTGCGCAAAGGAGAGGGTGACGGCTTCACCCGCATCGTTCTTCATGGTGGCGGTCAGCGTGTAGGTCACTTCCTCGGGGTTCTTTTCATCCACATCAATGGTGGTAAGCTCGCCCGGAATGATGTTGACGGTCTCGGAATCAACCGTCCATTCGATGGGAAACGCCACATCGCCAATCACAATCTTGCTTACAACGGTGTAGTCGGTCATGGTGGTTTCGGGGCTGTTTTTGTACATGGTGTTCAGATAGGCGCGGGCGGCCTTCAGCGCGGCGTCGGGCTGGGCAGGAGCCGGCTCGACCGTAGCGGCCTCAACGGCACTCAGCTCAGCCACTCTGGCTTCCAGCTCGACCACTTTGGCAGCTGCTTCTTCCCTGGCAGCTTCCAGCGCGGCAGCCGCTTCTTCCCTGGCGGCCGCCAGATCGGCAGTAGCGGTTTCGGCGGCGGCGGTCAGATCGGCCACGGCAGCCTCAAGCTCCGCAACCCTGGCAGCGGCGGTTTCGCCCTCCGCTTTGGCTGCTTCCAGATCGGCAGCAGCGGCCTCGGCGGCGGCAGTCAGCTCGGCCTGTTTTCCTTCCAGTTCGGTGATCTGGGCCGTAGCGTCATCCAGCTTGGCCTGCACGGCGTTACGCTCGGCAGTAACCGTTGCGAGCTCATTTGTCACATTGGATTTCTGAACGCCGAACACGCTTGCAACCACAATGGCAACGGCAAGCAGCACGGCAAGAATGCCAGAAAGCTTTTTCATGGAAAATCTCCTTTCGTCTTGCGCTTTTTCTTATTCGATAACAAGATGATCCATCATCAGCACCCGGATCTGGTACGCGCCGTCGTAGAAATCCACCACGCCTTTCAGGCTGATGGTTTTTCCCACGTAGCGATCCTGCGTGATCAGGGCGCCATTTTCATAAAAGGGTTCCGTACGCACGGTCACCTCTGCCCCATCATCGCCTGTGCAGGCAAGGGTGATGGCACCGTAGCCGGCGCTGCCCTTTGCAAGGGTGGTTGCGGCGCTTTGCACATGCAAATTGGGCATGGAAACCGTGGTTCCCAGCGCCAGCTGCGCCCACGGAAAGGTTTGAACGCCTTGCGCGGTTTCCACAGCTACGCGCCCATTCTGAAAGGTATCCGCATCCACAGGCGCATAGGCCGCGCCGTGGCCGCCGGACAGCTTTTGAATGTTGTCCGGATCGTCGGGCTTCATCATACGGTAGGTAATCCCGGAAACCTGCCATACGCCGCTTGCCTCGTAATACTGCAGCGTGCCCACAATGCGCACTTCGTTGCCCACCGAAAGTATCTCCAGCCCTGCGCCGGACATGCCGTAGCCGTAGTACACCGGCATACCAAAGTACAGGCCCGTTTCGGGGTCAAAGGCTTCCACATACACGGACTGATCGCGGTTCATGGAAACGATTCCCGAAAACGCAACCTTTTTGCCGTTGTAGGTTTCTGCGTGCAGCCTCAGTTCCCGTAGCGTAACCTCAATGGCTTCGCCGTAGTAGAAGCCGGGATCCTTGCGGCCGGAATACAGGTGCAGTTTCTGTGCCCTGGCCTGGTTGAGCGCCGCCATGCAGATGCTGCCGTAACGGTTGTTTGCGGTAGAATTGGCAAGGGCAAGGCCGTTTTGCAAAAGCTCAAGGTTCAGGCAGCGGTAAGTGCTTTCGCCCCGGGCTTTGTACCACACCCATACCAGATGACGGCTGCCGGTGGAATCCAGATTCCAGCCCGCGCTGTCCGATTCCAGCAGGATGGAGACTGCGCCAGACAGCTTTTCCCTGGTAAAGGCGGCGGCCATCTGGCCGTATTCCTCCACCCTGCCCGTTATTTCCGGCGTATTGACGGCCAGGAACCGCGCGCGCAGCACGCCGTTTTCCGCTACGCCGGAGGGTACGTAAAAGTGCGTTGTATCTCCATCAACAAAGGTTTTCACGGTTGCTTCCGTTTTGGCGGTTTCGCTAACCGTATTCAACGCAAGCTGCCCCGCATAGTCCACAAATGCCTCGGGAGCCTGCGCCCGCGCGCACGTTCTGCCCAGCATCAGTCCAAGAAGCAGGCACACAAGCAATGGGATTTTCTTCATGTTACCAGATGGCGTACTCGCACTCCTCGATGGCCTTTTCAAAAGCGTCATCGATTACCTCATCCGCATCGCCGGCGCTGGTCAGGCAGGCGCAAAGCAGATTCTTTACCTGATCGCGGGCTTCGGAGGAGCCGTTGAAGGCCGGGGAGGTATAGTAGGCGTCCGCCTGCTGCAGGCAAACCTTGGCAGACAGGGCGGAAACGTACTTGCCGCCATCTGCCTTGGCCAGGAAATCGGCATACACGGGGTTGTCAGCAACGCTCTTGAGAACGGGCACATAGCCGGAGGCCATGGAGAACTCCGCCTGGAAGGCAACGTTGGTGGTCAGGTACTTGACGAACAGCCAGGAAGCGATCACTTCCTGCGGATTGCTCTTTTTAAAGATGCAAACGCTGGGGCCCTGAGAAATCACCTTTTTATTTTCGGCGTTCACCTGGGGAATGGTGGCGATGCCTACCTCAAAGGGATAGGTTCCATCGGCGTTGGCAGCGGGACGCTGATAGGTGGCGCCGGCGGAAGAACCGATGGACATGTAGGACTTGACCTCTGTGGTGGAGGTGAACAGGCCGGAGGTGAAAGCGCCGTAAAGGGTCTGCGTAGTCAGGTAGCCCTTTTCGTACCATTCGCGGAAGCGCTTGATAAAGGCGCGGTTGGTCTCGTTATCAAACAGGAAATGCGGCTCGGTCGCACTGGTATACTCGGAGCCGTACTGCTCGGTCATGGTGATAAACCAGTTGGCCTCGCTGTCGTAGCCAAGCGGGATGGACATGGGATCAATCTCCTTGATCCTGGCGCACACGGCCTCCAGCTCATCCCAGGTGGTAGGCACGGCAAGACCGTTTGCATCAAAGAAGGTCTTGTTGTAATACAGCACCTCGGTGGACTTGGAAACAGGCATGGTGTACATCATGCCGTCGCCGTACTGGCTGCCCTCGTTGTAGTAGCCCTCGATGAAATCGGCCTTCTGCTCGGGCGTAAGGCCAAGGATCTCGGTGCTGCCGTCGGCGCGGGTTACCACGGTCTGGCTGTCGATCAGCTCATCCAGCGTCTGCACGGCCATGGCCAGGTTGTACAGCGCCACGTGGTCCGGATAGCAATAGGCAATGTTGGGCTGGGAGCCCACGGTGATCTCGGTGGAAACCTGATCACGAACATCATCGTAATTGCCAACAGAGGTGTATTCCACATGAATGTTGGGATACAGCGTGTTGAACTCGGCGATGTATTGATCCAGCACCGGGGTAAGGTTGGAGCCCATGGTGTGATAGAAGGTAATGGTTACTTCGCTTCCGTCGTAGCCGGAGGCAAAGGCTTCGGCAGAGGCGGAGGAAAACAGCCCGGTCAGGCTGGTCAGCACAAGCGCCAGTGCCAGAATGGTGGAGACGATTTTTTTCATTGCGTTGTCCTTCCTTTCTGATTTTTGGGGTACGTATGTTACAGACCGCAGCGCGGTCTATCAACCTTAGCCCTTGATGCCGCTGCGGCTTACACCGGACATGATGTACTTGCGCAAAAACACAAATACCAGAAACAGCGGCGCGGATACCAGCGCAACCGCCGCCATCTGCACGGGGTAGTTGACGTCGCCGGTGGTTTCGGTAAAGGCGTTGCGCAGCCCGTTGGTAATCATGCGGTGCGCCTCGTCATTGGCCACCAGACGCGGCCAGATGTAGGAGTTCCACGCGCCCATCATTTTGAGAATGGTAATGGAAATCAGCGTGGGCAGGGACAGCGGCACCATCACCTTCCACAGATACTTCCAGTCCGAGGTGCCATCCACCTTGGCGGCCAGGTACAGCTCGTTTGGAATCTGCAAAAAATTCTGCCGCAGCAGGTAGATGTAGAAAACGCTTACCAGAAACGGCACAATGAGCACCGTATAGGTGTTAATCCATCCCAGGTTGGTTACGGTGGAATAGTTGGTAATGGTAAACAGCTCGCCGGGAATCATCATGGTGGCAAGCAGCAGGGCAAAAAGCGTTTCCTTGCCACGAAACTCCAGCCGGGCAAAGGCGAAGGCCGTCAGAATGGTAATAACCAGCGAAAGCAGCGTGGATACCAGACCCACGTACATGGTATTGAGAAACAGCCTTCCGAGGCTGGCGGTGGTAAACGCATCCAGATAGTTGCTCAGCATGATCATCCGCGGCCAGAACGTGGGCGTGGACAGGCGGTACTCCTCCAGCGTTTTGAGGGATGAGATAAGCATCCAGTAAAAGGGGAACAGCACGATCAGCGCCATCAACAAAAGAAACAGGTACGTGCCGGAAAGGGAAAGTGCCTTCCCGATCCTCTGCGCTGCGGTAAGCCTCTGTACGTTTCTTGCATGCATGGTTCCATTGGTTTCTCTGCTCATACGGCACCTCTCAGTAATGCACGCGCTTTTTGCTAACCTGCATGTTAATCATGGTTACCACCAGGATGATGGCAAACAGGATGAGGGCGGCGGCGCTTGCACGGCCCTGGCTGTTGGTGCTCAGCGCATCATAAATGAAGCCCACCATGGTGTTCAGACGGCCCGCGTCGTCAGGTGGCCCCATTTTTTCGCCAAAGATACCTACAATGCTGGTATATTCCTTAAAGCCGCCGATAAAGCCGGTAATCACCACATAGGCCAGCATGGGCGATAGCAGCGGCACGGTGATGCGCGTAAAAATGCGGCGGCGGGAGGTGCCGTCCACCTTGGCGGCATCGTAGTATTGCTTGTTGATGGACTGCAGCCCGCCCAGCAGCACGAGAATCTTGAACGGCAGGGCGTTCCACACAATGTACACGGTCATCACCAGCAGGTTGGCCTCATAGGTGGAGCCGTAGTTGATCCAGTTGATTGGCTTGCCACCGAAAAACTGAATCACGTTGTTAACGATGCCTGCGGTTACGATGATCTCGTTCTGCGTGCCGTAAAAGCTGCCCACAATGTTGAACATGGCTGCAAACACCATGCCGATGGCGATGGAGTTGGTTACATAGGGCAGAAAGAAGATGGTCTGCAGGGCTTTCTGGAGGGGCTTGATGGAGTTGAGCGCTACGGCGATGAGCAGCGCAAGAATGGTGGAAATCGGCACCGTAAGCAGGCAGAGCAGCACGGTGTTTTTGAGGCAGCTGACAAAGCGGCGGTAGCCGATCACCTTTTGAAAGTTGCCCAGGCCAAACTGGAACACCGCGCCGCCGGCCGCCTTCAGGCCGGAGTAATTTTCCAAAAACGCCATGCGCACGGTGTTCACAATGGGCCATACGGTGAACACCATCAGCAGCACAAGTGCCGGAGCCAGGTACAGCCATGCTTTCCATTGCTGTTTGCTGTCTACCATCTTTTACGCCTCCTCGGGGAGGATGCGCTCCTCCGTATCCTTGTCAAAGAGGAATACCTTGTGCGGCTTGAGCGTGTAGCGCACCTCGCCTGCGGAGGCGTCCACCCTGTGATCGGCGTTGATGATGGAGCGAACCTGCGGGTTGAGGCTGGCCTCGTGGGTGGAAACCACGCTCACGTCGCGGCCCATCACCTCCACGTTGGAGGGCTTGCACCGCATGGGGCCGTTCTCATCCAGCACAAAGCCCTCGGGACGGATGCCCACGATTACATCCCGGTCGGGCACGCCCTTTACATCCAGCACGCCGTCGCTGCCGATGAAAAGCTTCTCGCCCCGCACGCGGCCTTCAAACACGTTGATGGGAGGCGTGCCAAGGAACTTGGCCACAAACAGATTGGCCGGGCTGTCGTATACCTCCTGCGGCTTGCCAATCTGCTGCACAACGCCCTTTTTCATTACAACAATCAAATCGGAGATGGACATGGCCTCTTCCTGATCGTGGGTAACAAACACGGTGGTAATGCCGGTTTCCTTCTGAATGCGGCGGATTTCCTCGCGGGTTTGCAGGCGCAAACGCGCATCCAGGTTGGAAAGCGGCTCGTCCAGCAAAAGCACGCGGGGCATTTTGACCAGCGCCCGGGCAATGGCCACGCGCTGCTGCTGGCCGCCGGAAAGCTCGCTGGGCTTGCGATCCATCAGTTCTTCAATCTGTACCAGTCTGGCAGCCTCATAAGCGCGCTCCAGCATGGCGTCCTTGCTCATTTTGTCCTGACCCTTCAGGTTTTGAAGCGGAAAGAGAATGTTTTGCTTTACCGTCATATGCGGATAAAGCGCGTAGTTTTGAAACACCAGACCAATGCCGCGGTTTTCGGTGGAAAGCTCCGTTACATCGTCCTCGCCAAAGTAGATTTTGCCGCTGGTGGGCTTTTGCAGGCCGCTGATCATATACAGCGTGGTGGATTTGCCGCAGCCGGAGGGGCCCAGCAGGCCAATCAGCTTGCCATCCGGGATGGTAAAGGTAAAATTGTTTACAGCTACGACTTCCTCACCCGTCTTTTTATTGCGGCTGGGAAAAACTTTGGTCAGGTTTTCCAAAACAATTTTCATTGGTATACGCCTCCTGTTGCGCACAGATCAGTAGGTTTCTCTGGCCGCCTTTTCCGCCTGAACCTTTTGATGATAGGCGATCATGGCTTCCCGGTCGGCAAAAATCATCTGGCTGGCATAGTCCACCGCCACGGTAAAGGCCAGCGCATCGTGAATGAGCAGGCGGTTTCTGGTGAACAGCAGCATCAGCGCCTGCACAAGCAAAAGTCCCAGCAGAACCAGCGTTCCCGCAAGCCCCAGCGCCCCAAGCCAGATCATCATCACAATCATTACAGGAATGACGGTTTCAACAATGCATTTCCCGATCATCGCCCGTACAAACAGGATCCGTCCGTTGATCCGCACAAAATCCTGCCGCATCAGGGCAATGCCAAAAATCTTTTTGCCAAGGGTTTGGCCGTTACCGAGCTTGAGCGGGATCAGAAATTCCATCAGAACAAACGCGGCCTGTATTCCCAGCAGCACAATCAGCAGCGTCAGGCGAATCATCATGTGATAGGCGGCCTCGGCCTCCTCATCCGCACAGAACGCGTTGTAGGCGGTATTGAGGGTTTCCAGCTCCTGGGGCGAAAGCGCATCGTATTCTGCAAGCGACAGCTGAAAATTAACGCCGAATTGCCGGCCGTAACGCTCATAGGCTTCGTCCAGCGCACGGCTGTATCGATCAAAGCCAAGCGCATGGCTCAGGCACCACGCAAACAGCACAGCCACAATGCCCAGCATAATGCCATCAAACAAAAAGGCAGAAATGCGTTTCCACATGCTGGCCTTCTGCAGGTCGTTCATCTTGATGGGTTCCTTTCCGAAGCCGGAGGCATCTCACCCAGTCTCCAAACCCCATTTTGATTATTATACAACAGCTGAATCCAAAAAGCCATCTTTTTATATTTGATTCATCATACTCGTCCCAAAAAGCGGCTATGCCGCATCAACTCCCCATGCCCCCTCATTCATGAGGGACCAGACTGTCGAAAAAGGCCAGCGAAAGCTGGTCTTTCAGAGCGTCGAAAAAGCTCGCCAGGGGCGAGCTTTTTCGACGCTCTGAGCACGTTTTGAAATAAAGGCGTGCTTTCGTTTCGCAGTATGGGCAGAGCGCTTTTCGGCAGGCTGCGTATCTCATTAACTTTTGCCTTTGTCAACAGGTCCAACGCTTGACAGAGCTGACCCCTCTACACGCTTTTGGATTTTGTTGTGTTTTTCAGAAAATCGGGGCCGCGCATGGGTTTGACAGGATGATGATAACCCGGAAGAAACACAGAATCAAGGCTTTTGGCGCTTTTGCGGGCCTGCCTGCCGGCGGCTTTCCTGCCGGTTAGAATGAGAAAATGCGTCCGCCGGTTGTTGCGCTCTCCTCTCCCGGGCATCCGTCCGCCTCAAAGGCAAACAGACGCACCTGCTCCCGTCCCCAGGTTTCCAGAA